>CAYGPY010000108.1:1859-8929 GCA_964351765.1 uncultured Vampirovibrionales bacterium | reverse complement strand
CACCGACCGCACGGGTATGAACCGTGTGCTCTAACCAACTGAGCTACTATGCCATATTATTGAAGATGTATTCTATTCTAAGTCAGTCTAAGCTTGTTTCCAAGCCCACGATCATGATTTAGAGCAATAGCGTAAACATAAGTTGAAACGATGTCAAGTTATTCCCAATTTTGAAAGGGCAATTATAGGTCTAATAGGGGGTGTTCGTCAAAGACGGGGATCATATAATAGTGTGATAGTTAGATATATGTGTGGTTTTACTGAGTGCAGTGGTTGCAACAGTGGGTACAAATGAGCCGGTAAAACCGATATCCGACAGCGTTTTTAATGACGCATAACGACCGATTAATTCCAAACCTCAACAAAGAGAGTGATTAAACTGCTATGACATCGTCTTATGAAGGCCATCAACGTTGGTATGACATGGATCCGGCCTTATCCAACGCCATGAGTCAGCTACGCGAAGCCCCTGATCGATACCAAGCCCAAGTGGCCCTCAATATGATTAAAATTATTGTTGAGCACCAAATGGAAGCCGACACAAACTTGCCGGCCAACGATGGTGATATTCGCCATATTGTTGAAAGTACCATGGCGCAAAAAAACCCCTCTTTAAACCGTCGCTGGTACGACATTCACGAGACACTCGCCTCGGCTCTCAAGCTCCTAAACGACTGCCCTGATGATTTGCAACAGCGTATCATTCCAACCATTGCTACGATGATTGAATCATCGTTAAACGACCTTCCCGTTTAAGACGAAAAAGCAACACGAAGCATTTTAGCTAGATTAGGGCTACTAAACCGACAGCGTTTCTTTGGCACGCACTTCACGACGGCCGATACTGACGTAGTTATAGCCCATATTGGACATGCGCTCTGGATTGAAGAGGTTACGGCCATCAACAATCAGACGGCAATCTGTCACTTCATTCAGTTTCAAGAAGTTGGTATACAAGAACTCATTCCATGAGGTCAAAATTGCAATGACATCCGCACCTTCGGCCGCATCGTATGCCGAGCCACAATAGGTGATTTTAGGCATCAACTGACGGCAATTATCCATGGCAATCGGGTCATAAGCTCTGATTTTAGCACCACGCTTAAGCAAACCATTGATAATGGTTAAGCTCGGTGCATCACGCATATCATCGGTTTGAGGACGATAGGCCAATCCCCACACGGCAACCGTTTTGCCTTTTAAATCACCACCAACGGCTTTATCAATTTTTTCAATAAAATTAATTCGTTGATACTTATTTACAACGTCAGCTGACTTAATGAGATCGAGATTAATATGATATTCTTCAGCAATATTTACCAAAGAATTAATATCTTTAGGAAAGAAAATACCACCGTAGCCAATACCTGCTTGCAGATAATCGGGTGAAATCCGTTTATCCATACCCAAACCTTTGGCCACAACGTTAATATCAGCACCCGTCTTCTCACACATCTGACCAATGGAATTAATAAACGAGATTTTGGTCGCCAAGAAGGCATTGGTCGCGTGCTTAATCAACTCGGCACTATTGATATCGGTAATCATCAATGGGGCATTAAGAGGGTTATAGAGCGATACAATGGTATCAATAGCGCGTTGCTCCTCGGCACCAATAATAATCCGATCAGGATACATGAAGTCATGAATCGCATGCCCTTCACGCAAGAACTGGGGCACCGCTGCGATATCAAAATCATGATCGGTTTGTTTGGCAAGAAGATCTTTTAACCATTCACCTGTTTTAACAGGCAAGGTCGATTTTTCAATAATAAGACGATAGCCATCCATTGCGCTAGTGATTTCATCTAAGGCCAGCGTGAGAGCGTTCATATCAGGCTTGCCATTTGGCAGTGGTGGTGTACCAATACATAAAAAGATAACCGACGACTCTTTAACGGCCTTACCAATATCTTTAGTAAACGAAAGACGCTTGGCCTCAAGGTTAGCACTAATCATAGCGCTTAGACCTTCTTCGTAGAAATGCACTTCACCTTTATTCAGGTTATCGATGCGCTTTTCATTCACATCCGCGCAAATAACATTGTGTCCCAATTCGGCCAAACACGTACCCGTTACGGTACCAACATAGCCTGAGCCGATAATTCCGATATTCACAATAATGCCACCTTATTGTTTACTGAACAATTACAATTGCTGTGATCCGCCAGTCATAGAGACTGTTTCCACTTCACTTTAACATAATTTTGTGAAATCGGGGGAGGCAAACGCCACCAACATCGACGAATGCATGCCATTGTCCTACCGGCGCTCTGTATTTGCAAGCAAAACTTAAAACACACATTATATTAGGCTTTCAAGGCCGTAAAACAGTGGTTGAATACCTTCATTTTGAATACTTTTAGCCTCTTTCTCCACCATAAAGAGGAGAAGTCCAGCCTATTTCTACTCTATACAAGCCAATCTCAGTCGATTTCGCTTCAGTTTAGCTTACGCCTGTCCGAAGAAATTATTACAGACACTTTGTGGCAAACAGTCAACCAAGGATGGCGGACTGATGAAGTGACTAAGACTTCGTTAAGGAGATATCAATCATGTCTTTACTATTAAATACCAATGTATCGGCGTTAATCGCCCAACAAGGCGTCAGCTTTTCAAACCGAATTGTTGAACGGTCCTTTGAACGACTTTCTTCAGGTAGTCGGATTAACCGTGCCGCGGATGACGCCGCCGGCTATACCGTATCTGAAAACTTAAAAAGTCAGATTCGCAAAATGGAACAGAATCAACGAAACGTTCAAGATGGCATCAGTATGGTACAAATCGCCGAAAGCGCATTAAACACCATCGCCAATAACTTACAACGTGTTCGTGAACTTACCACGACAGCCGCCAACGATACGAACAGTGTTGAATCTCGTGCTGCCATTGAGGTTGAAATCACAGCTCTACTCGAAGATAACGATCGTATTGCCCGAAGCACTGAATTTAACGACCGTAGATTACTTGACGGCACCATTGGCCCCAACGGCGCTCTTGGTCAAAGTGGCTCAGCGCTCATTCAAATCGGACCTAACTCAAGTGCACAAACCAATGTTATTGATATTACAGCCGCCTTGGGTGACGCCACCAGTGGTGGAAACCTCGCTGGCAGCAGCGGCATCAATATCGTAGGTGGTGGCAGAACATTTGCTAATATCGCCTCCATTGACTTTGAAGCCTTTGAGCCTGGCACACCCGCTCATGAGACAGCAAAAACATTCCTTAATGATATTGATCAAGCACTTGATGAAGTTGTACTTCGTCGTTCAATGCTCGGTTCGTTTCAAAACCAACTTGAAAGTGTCACTGAAAACCTGAGTGCCTCGATTGAAAATTTCTCCGCCTCTAACTCACGTATTCGTGATTTGGATGTGGCCCAAGAGACCGCCACACTCACGCAATACCAAATTCTGCAACAAGCAGGCGTTAGCGTCTTGGCCCAAGCCAACCGACTGCCTCAACAAATCGTTGACCTAATCAGTATTCGAAACTAGCTTTACTCAATGAATAAAAAACACATCGGTACCCAAACAAACACAAACTAAAACGTCCCAAACACTGTGAATTTCAAGGAGGAAATGATCACACAATAAAATAAAACCATCATTGTTTTTAAAGGCACGATAATTATTTATAACTCATTTTTATCTCATGCTTTAGAAACAAGGGCTACTCGGAGAGCCTTTGGCGATGCCAAACAGATATGTCAGAATGTCTCGATTCTATCTGTCGTCAAAGATACGGTATATGACATTCCAAGCAAAGGAGTTGCGTGAATGAGCAGTACCCTGCTAAAGCCCACCATTGAATCTCAATTCACTGGTCACAAAACACTAACCCTATCCCCAACCACTGGTCACAGTTCTCACCCGCCAAAGCCCGAGTTGGGCACAACAAAAAACACCGTGAGTGCTGAGCAACTAAACTTGATTAACAGTCTTGGCGGCGACCCATTGCCACTGGGTTCAAGCAAACAAGACGTTCAAGTAACACTTGCCAACTACGCCAGTACCCATTGCCAAGTCTGGCAACTTGAAAAAATAAGTGCCTCTATTTAGATCTAATCGAAATTGAAACACTATTTTTCAAACCCCTAAAAAATAGTAAAGCAAAAAACATAAACCCCTTTCATATCAAGTTATTGATGTCTGAAAGGGGTTTTGTTTTGCGTGGAATAAAACCCTCTTTCTGTAAAGAAGTGTTACAGACCTCCCTCCATTCCTCAAGATTATCGCGTGATCGATCGATACCTCATTTGTCAGTTGTGGGTTTCTCCTTTTTGGAGAACGTTATCAGGAATTGAGACTCTTTAAAATAAACGTTTTTTACGTCATTTACCGCTGGGTCTTTTTGAAAGCTGATCTCTATTTCTGGTAGCACCCACCACTCACTTTTATTTAAGTTCATCAGGCATAAACGAGAAATAAAAACAGTAAACGAGAGAAACTACCTAAGAGAAACCAATGGTTTGTCACTAATCCATTCGTCTATCATCGGCAGACGTTCTTGAGGAACGGATTCCAATCGCTATTATTCCAACAAGTCGATCTGCTTTTACTAAACGATTGTACGGATACAATTAAGAGGGATTCATTATGGGAATTTATTTAACGAGTAATAAAGCGTCCGTTAGTGCATTACGCGGACTCAACAATGTCACCTTTGATTTAACCAAAAGTTTACAGCGTTTATCCACCGGCTTCAAGATTAACTCTGCCGCCGATGGGGCTGCCGAGCTCACCATGTCTGAAGGGCTTCGTTCTCAGATTCGGGGTTCACAAGCAGCGCAACAAAACGTACAACAAGGTATCAGCATGTTAAACACCGCTGATAGCGCGCTTCAACTGCAGTATGGTAGTTTGCAACGTATTCGCGAGCTGGCTGTGCAGGCTGCTAACGGAACGGTGACGGACTACACCTCGTTTAACAACGAGATTGCTGAGCAAGTCAATGCCATTAACCAAATCTCAAACGGGACGGGTTATAACGGTACTCAATTGCTTGATGGCTCATTAGCTGGTGCGGCGTTTAACATCCAAAGTGGTCCTGATTCAGGCGACACCATTAACCTTCAAACTGCCTTCGCGGATTCGGACACAACTGCCTTGGGTGTAACCACAGTTGCTCTAGCTAGTGCAGCGAACGCGAACACCTTGATTGGTGAAATCGATGCCGCGATGAACACGTTGAACGGTCAGTTGAATGATGTGGGCGGTTTAACCAACCAACTTCAAAACCAAAACAACATCTTATCGATTGCCGTTGAAAACTACTCGGCTGCTGAGGCATCCATTCGTAACACGGATATTGCTCAAGAGACCGCAACGCTCACGCGTCTGCAAATTCAACAGCAAGCCTCCGCCGCAGCGCTCGCTCAAGCGAACTCCATGCCAGCTATTGCACTGCAATTATTGGGTGGTATCTAAGTCAAATTAAATTGAATACTTAGACTTATTTTTTAATCCGATGCGGCTAATAGGATTTAGCCGCATCGGGCAATACCACCAATTATTGTAGGAAGACATTTGTGCAAAGGAGCAACGCTATGAAATGGAATTCTCAGCCTAAACAACAAACCGACCCACGTGAGGCAACGATTGAAACACTGCATCACGACACGCCTCATTATGAAGCCCCCGTCGAACCCACCCATGCCACAGATACCGAAGCCGTGACATGGATGAACAAGACAAGCACATGTATTATGCCAAGAGACTTGGATGGCTTAATGTGCTCGCCTTCATTCTCAAGGTGTGTAACCGATCATTTTTAAACATTCGTTCTCATCATAAAATCAAAAAACCGTCGCCATCTTTTTAGATGCGACGGTTTTTTTAGTGAGAAAGAAATACCTACATATGCGGGTCATCCGCCTGCTCCACTTCATCCGGCACAACAACATGATTACGGTAATATACAAGCGTTACAACAGTGTCCTTATCCACAGGTTGATTATAGGTTTGCGATAAGTAATCAACCAAGGCCGTTTCAGAATTCACCGATGTTTTCAAACACTCATAATCAGTGGCCTCTAATTCAGAGAGAACACACTTTTTTAGATCGCCAACAACAATGCCTTTACGCACCTTCAAGTGATTAACACGGATATCCACCACCTCATCAGGCACCCAATAGCGATTTTCATAGTACAACTCACCCAAGCGCACCGCGCACCGTAAGGTGGTTTCGTCTTCGGCGAGTACTTCCTCACGAAATTGAAGTGGCCAATTAATTGCTTTTGCCATAATGGTCGGTTTCCTAAATTGTCATTGGGGAAGAAATCATACTGATAAAACTGTCTTATTTTTAGAAAATCAAGGCGAATTTTTAACACCAAAAATGAATTCTGTATAGCGTCAAGACACGATCTCATCAGGGTTTTGATACATAACTTGATGAACCATGATTAAGTAAAAAATGATTACATCGAGTTTTAATTCCTCATGGTACCACCCTACTTGGGTTTGCTTGGTTATAAGACCTATTGTAGTACATAAATCGCTTGAGTGTGGGGTTTTGATCACATATGATAGCTCAACGGTTTTATTACTTTATCAAAAAGCTGTCACCACTGAGGCTCGCTATTAAACAGCAAAAAGCCAAAGGATAAGTCAGAGTTATAAATTAGAGTTAGATGGATGCGTTAACGTAAGAACGCATCCAAAAAAATCAGGTGAGAGAGATATCACCAACATCGGACGGGTTCAGACCTACCGATGTTGTTTCTTCTCTTTTTAATCAACTCATTTTAAAAAGGCACCACCCGCCCCTATGGCTAAACGATCCAAAAAACAGCATCAGATTCGCACCACTCAACCGGTTTCAACTCGGTTTGAACGAATGACGCGACATCGTGCCGTGCGTGAGGTGTGCACCTTACTTAAAAAAAACGCCGACGATAAAAACGCTCTCGCCCTTATTGATCTGTTTGCTATTGAAGGCGAAGAGCTCGCTGAATGCGGCTTATCCTACGAGCTACTCTGCACCGTGGAAACCCGCTACTGCTTTTTAAACACGCTTTAATATAACTTGGTGGGGACTACTCTTTTAAGCTGCCGCTCATCAAG
>CAYGPY010000108.1:0-1849 GCA_964351765.1 uncultured Vampirovibrionales bacterium | reverse complement strand
AAGTGACGCTGACCCACCATAAAAAGAATCACAACGGGAATGATCGAAACCGTTGAGGCCGTCATTAATAGCGGCCAATCTGTTGTATCCGTAAAACTTCCTTTTAGGGTTGCAATCCCCACAGGAAGCGTCTGCATGCTCGCCGAGCTGGTGACAATCAAGGGCCACATAAAACTGTTCCAACTGCCAATAAACACAAAAATGGCGAGCGCTGTTAGTGCGGGAGTGGCCAGTGGGAGCGCCACTCTTAGAAAGACTTGCCACGTAGTACATCCGTCCATATGAGCGGCATCTTCAAGCTCAACCGGAAAACCTTGAAACCATTGGCGCATCAAAAACACCCCGAAGGCGCCAAATAACCCCGGTACGATCAATGCCCAATAGGTATTCACCCAATGGAATTGTTTCATCACAAAAAACAACGGCACGATATTCACCTGAGGTGGCACCATCATCGTGAGTAAAAAGAAAAAGAAAATTGGTGTCTTATACGGGAAATCAAAACGCGCAAACGCGTAACCTGCCATCGCACTAATCACAACGTGAATCACCGTGGTAATTGTGGCCACTGCCACGCTATTGATAAACCAGCCCGCCATCGGATAGGCTTGCCAAATACGGACATAATTATCCCAGTGTGGCGCCTTTGCCCAGAAGGCTGGTGGAATTTGAAACACGTCTTTTAAACTCAAGAGAGATGTGACAAGCATCACCCAAAATGGCAGTACCATAATCACGGCACCTAGAATCAAGCCGGTTAGTACCCATGGATGCGCTTTGCATTCTTGCCAGCTTTGACGCAACGCCTGACGCATTAAATCCGATTTAGAGACCGTGGACGTGGTCTTAGAAGATGCAGGTACAGTCATTACAACACTCCCTTCTTTTTAGGAGGTTCGTTTTCATGAAGCACCCAACCGGTTCGAAGGCGCCATTGAACCAGGGTCAAAACTAAAATAATAATAAATAGAATATAGGCAATGGCTGAAGCAGGCCCAATCTTATAAAACGCAAACGCATTTTTAAACATCCAGTACACCAACAATTCGGTACTATGCTGAGGACCTCCTTGGGTCAGCAGGTAAATGGAATCAAACACTTGAAAGCCATTGATCAGTGACACCGTCACCACAAAAAACGTCGTTGGAGACACTAATGGTAGTGTAATATTTTTAAACGACTCCCAAAACGAAGCCCCGTCTAAGTCGGCTGATTCATACAAGCTATCGGGAATGGCTTGCAAGCCTGCAATAAAAATCACCATGTTATAGCCAATACTTTTCCATACTTGCAGCAACACAACGGCAAACAAAGCGGTTCGTTTATCGTAAAGCCAGGCGATGTTTTCTTGAATTAAACCCAAGGAGTGTAAAATCCAATTCAACATGCCGTACTCGGGCTCGTAAATCCAACTCCACACCAACGCCACGCTCACCATCGGCGTGATAAAGGGCAAGAAGTAGGCGGTGCGCAACAACGTTCGGAGTGCCTTGATCTTATTCAACCACACAGCCAGCATTAAGCCGAGAACCACTTCTAAGATAGTCACTGCAATCACAAACAGCACTGTATTCTGAATCGATTTCCAAAATAACGGATCATGAATCACGGTTGAGTAATTTTCCAAACCCACCCAATGAGGGGTACCCAATAAATTCCAGTAACTAAAACTCAACCCCAATGACATCAACACAGGCACATAAGTAAAGATCGATAAGCCTAAAAAACATGGTAATAAAAATAACCATGCACGACGTGTATCGGGCTTTAATTGGTACCATTGCTTCAACAGCGGCAAGGTAGAATTTGTTTTTGAAGGAGACGTCATCGGCTCTCCTCTAAAATGGCA
>CAYGPY010000107.1:0-8934 GCA_964351765.1 uncultured Vampirovibrionales bacterium | reverse complement strand
CCCGTATATCGTATTGAGTGGGAAGAACACGATAGCATCACACGCGTCGATTCTCGCTCTGGTGGGTTTGGATCAACAGGAATGACAGGCAGTATTAACTAGGTATTTTATTGATGCGGGTGCTTTTACAACGTGTTTCTTCAGCCTCAGTCACGGTGGCAGACTCGGTGATTGGGTCTATTGGTCATGGCATGCTCTTACTTGTTGGGTTTAGTAAGGGCGATGATGCTAACAAATTAGACTACCACCTTAAAAAGCTAAGCACCTTACGTATCTTCAGTGATGACGAAGGAAAAATGAATCGAAGTATTCAGGATGTGGATGGTGCGTTCTTAGTGGTGTCCCAATTCACACTGGCTGGCGACTGCCGAAAAGGAACCCGCCCAAGCTTTGATAGTGCTTTGCCCCCTGATGAGGCCAAAGCACTTTATGACAGCTTTGTAACTCATTTACGCTCAGCAACGCCTTGCTCTGTTGCAACGGGTGAGTTTGGTGCAATGATGGACGTCGCTTTGGTTAATGATGGGCCTGTGACATTTTTGCTTGAAAATTAAAGGCTTAACGAAAAACCGGACGTTAGTTTTTAACTTCAGCTTCGCTCAATAACTCACCTGCACCATGAAATAATAACGCACCAGCCAGCTCATCACCCGCGGCAATCCCTTTTTCTATCGTGGGTTCAAACTGAATAGACGCTGCAATCGAATCGGTTGTTACCGATGAAAGAACAATGCCTCGCATATCAAATTGCTTTCCATTCTCACTCAATCGGGCATTGGCTCCCATTGGAACTTGGCATCCACCCTCAAGACGCTTTAAAAAAGAACGTTCTGCTTGTAACGCTATTTCTGTTTCAGCATCGTTTAATGGCATAAAGCACTCAGCCGTCTGAGTATCATCGCCTCTAAATTCCACAGCCAAGATACCTTGGGCACATGCAGGAATCATCTGTGATTCAGGATGAAAATACTCAGTGATTTCATCTGCCAAACCCATGCGTTGAATACCGGCAGCCGCTAAAACAAGGGCATCATAATCACCATCATGCATTTTTTTTAATCGCGTCTGTAAATTTCCACGCACGGTTCTATAAGTGAGTTCGGGACGTAGTTTTTTAAGTTGAGCTGTACGACGTAATGAGGCCGTACCAACAATAGCAACATCTGGCAAATCCTGAAAAGCAATTTTATCTAACGACACCAACACATCACGTGAATCAACCCGTTTGCCCACAGATTGCATTTTTAAACCCGAAGGCAACACGCTCAACATATCTTTAGCACTATGAACAGCACAGTCTATCTCGCCCGCAAGCATAGCCTGTTCAAGCTCTTTAACAAAAAGGCCTTTGTCCCCAATGGCCGACAATGGTGCCTCTAAAAAACGATCCCCTTGGGTGATAAAAGTGATAATGTCCACGTTTAAATCAGGCCAGTATTTTTTCAACTGTGCTGCTACCCACTCTGATTGCACCATAGCCAATGGACTCTTTCGGCTTCCGATTCGTAATGTCGTTTTTTTCGAATTCATACCACGTCACCACGGCGCCAACACTATCGTTTTTTAAAATCAATTCAAGTATTTATTACTGATCCACATTCATATACTCAATGGCATCATGATTGGCTTCTTCGATATCAATACGAAATAGTCGGGCCAGTGTGCCTGCTTGTCTGTAAATATCATTCATATTGTCTGAAGAACGCAATTGAACCGTCGGGTCATGCAAAATCTTTTTAACCAGAGTACGTGACAATTCATCAAGCAAACTAATCTGTTCCGAGTCCGTATGCTTCCGCTTAGAGAGCTCGGCCTGACGAATTTCTTCAAATTTTGTATGCAATTGCGTAATCACCGGTGCGGCTTGTCGACTATGACACCAGCGCACAAACTGACGATATTCACTGTCGATAATACGCTGTGCATGCGCTTTTAAAGACGTTTGAACATCATCTGATAAACTGTTAATGCCTTCAAGATTATCGGTATTATACAGCTCAACGCAATCCAGTTCACCCACCGAAGGGGCCACATTGCGAGGAACGGAGATGTCCAACACCAACTTTGGCTTTGTCGAACTTAGATCTGTAAAATGGGCTGGTCCTAAAATAACATGGGGAGCACCAGTGGCAACAAATAACACATCGGCATCCTGAATCACGGTATCGAGGTTTTGCCATGTATAACCTTCAAAGCCATAACGCTCTGTTAAATCGAGCAGGCGTTTTTCACTTCGATTTACAATCGCCACATTTTGTTTCTGCTCTTCAGTCATCATGTGATCTAAAGACGCCATAACAATCGAGGCCATTTTGCCACCACCAATTAAAGCGATTTTTTGGTTCAATAAGTCTGGACGAAGTGTTCGAGCCAATTCAAACGCAGAGCGACTCACACTGACATCTTTTTGGGCAATACCGGTCTCAGTACGAACACGCTTACCTACCGTCAGTGCCATCTTAAACAATTTGTCTAAATGTATTCCAATAGTTTGGGCGGTACGTGCTGTTTGAAGGGTATCTTTAACTTGGCCTAAAATTTGACCTTCGCCCAAAATTAAACTATCTAAGCCTGAAGCAACCCGAAACAAGTACAGCACCGCATCCTCATCCACCAAGGTAAATAGGTGCTGACGATGTTGCTTCACGTCAATCTGACGTTGTGTTTCATAATAGCGATGAACAGCCTGAATACCTTGAGCCGTATTATCAACATGCAAATAAATTTCAGAGCGGTTGCAGGTAGTTAAAATCGCACATTCATTAATCGAAGGCTCATTGATCAAATGCTGCAATGACGCTTCAAGATCGTTTTCAAGCAGGGCAAACTGCTCTCGAACGTCAATCGAAGCCATCTTGTGGCGAACACCTGTAACCAAAATCGGCATAAATACTCTGTATGCTACCTGTCTGTCTTTTCCTCAATCACACGTGTGATGATGTCAGTCAAAATTGAGTATTGAGGAATCCTGAAATCAACCAAAGTTGAGCATCGTATGCTATAGACATACTACTTATAGTATAAGAGCAAAGAAACAAAGCCTCAACCCCTCAAATGTAACGAAAGGTTGAGGCTTTTAGATTGTTTCTAATCATTAAAACACCTGTTTTTAAAAGGTTTTAACTCTATACCGTTGCTGCTTGTTTTCCAGCGGCTGCTTTGAGTATATCTACCTTATCTAACTTTTCCCAAGGCAGATCTAAATCTGGGCGTCCAATATGACCGTAAGCGGCCACATTTTGATAGAAGGTACCATTATTTTTGCTTGGCAAACCTTGCAAGTCAAAGTTCTGAATAATGGCCGCTGGACGCAAGTCAAAATTATCTTCAACCAACGTTGCTAGCTCATCATCACTGTACTTGCTAGTTCCAAACGTATTAATATTAATCGACATAGGATGCGCAACACCAATAGCATAACCAACTTGCACTTCGCATTTATCAGCTAAGCCAGCAGCAACCATGTTTTTAGCGACATAGCGAGCCGCATAGGCAGCAGAACGGTCTACTTTTGTTGGGTCTTTACCACTAAAGGCACCACCACCGTGGCGGGAGTAGCCACCATAAGTATCTACGATAATCTTCCGGCCGGTTACGCCTGCATCGCCTTGAGGCCCACCAATAACAAAGCGCCCACTTGGATTAATGAAATAACGTGTCTTATCATCAGGGGACACATCAAACTCTTTAAATACAGGATCAATCACATACTTACGGATATCCGCATCAATACGAGCCTGAATTTTATCGTTATCGGTTTCACCTTCAATATCAGGATCATGCTGAGTACTAATAACAACCGTTTCAACACGGGCTGGCTTGTCATCCACATACTCAATGGTCACTTGCGATTTTGCATCCGGGCGCAAGTAGCCCAATTTACCACTCTTACGCACTTCGGCCATTTTACGGGTTAGCGCGTGAGCCACCTGAATAGGCAGAGGCATTAACTCTTTGGTTTCATTACACGCAAAACCAAACATAATACCTTGATCGCCAGCACCAATTTGATCAATTTGATCATCAGTGAGCTTGTTACGCACTTCTTGAGCGGTATCCACACCACCAGCAATATCAATCGATTGCTCATCAATACTGGTCAACACAGCACACGTGTTACCATCAAAACCACCACCACGAGGGCCTTCATAACCAATGCTCAAGATCGTTTTACGAACCACACCCGGGATATCCACATAGCACGTGGAAGTAATCTCACCGGCTACCAATACCAACCCTGTGGTTACAGAGGTTTCACACGCCACGCGTGCTTTTGGATCTTGGGTTAAAAAGGCATCTAAAATTGCATCTGAAATCTGATCACAAATTTTATCAGGATGCCCTTCGGTCACCGATTCGGACGTAAACAAGTAACGTGACGTTGCCATAGTAATGGTTCCTCTCTAAAAATAAAACTTAAAGCACTTAAATGAGAACATCTTAGCGCGTAAACTTAATATCCAATCTATTCAGACGGACTATTCATATGCATAGGGCATGATTGTAGCCGAATACCACTTATTTTAAAAGCTTTTTCTGTCACTACTATATAGAGGGTCACGCATAATAGTTATAACGATGATCGAGGAATCGCGTCCACAAAACGCTTGGTGATTAAATGCGGACGCGTAATCACAGACCCAATGACCACCGCATAGGCACCCAATTCAAAGGCGTTGGTCACATCACAGACATCCCAAACGCGTCCTTCTAAAATGACAGGACACGACACCGTTTTCACCAAGGCCTCTAGTAAGTCAAAATCCGGCTGGCCAGCTTGCGCACTTTTTGAATTCATCGTCTCGGCTGTATAACCTGATAACGTTGTACTAATGACATCAAAACCCAATTTCTCAGCCTCCACCCCATCAGTCACCGTAGCCACATCTGCCATCAATAAGACTGAATCGCTATAATTTTTAACGCCCTCAACCCATGTCTTTAAGGATAACCCATCAGGGCGCATTCGTTGCGTTGCGTCCGTTGCCACAATATCAGAACCGGCATCAATAATACCTTTGGCATCACCCAAAGTGGATGTTATATAAACGTGCTGATGCGGGTTGTCTATCATTGGCTCAGGCTTGGTAATACCGATCACTGGAATGCCTGTATGGCGAGATTTAAAATGCTGAATCGATGCTATGCCAGCCAAGCGAACCCCAACGGCACCCCCATTTAAAGCACTTTCGGCCATCGCTGTTAATATAGCCGGTTGATTCAGTGGTTCATCACCACTGGCTTGAACCGATACAATCACGTTATTTTGTATTGTTTTTAACACGTTATCCATCCTAAACAAAAGGCTTTGCAAAAGGAACCAGTCACTGTGAGGTTCGTCTTTAATAGTATAGAGTCACACCGCTGTCTGAGGAAGTTATCCATTCCTTTTACTTTTTCACATTGATACTCATTTATCAATTTATTTATCCTTACCAAGGTTCACCAACCCCTTCATATTTCTTTGATCAACGCCTTTTCAAGGTGTGATTATGATAATGTTTGTAGACAAGGTTGTATTTATCAGGAATGGAAAGTTCGGGCGTCATCGTATGGAATACGTCCCGACCACAATAGCACCTATCACCACTATTGCAATGAGTGTTAGACAATCACAAACTAATGAATGAGCCCCTACCCATGAGCAAATCCTCTTCGGTGCCTGGCACCTCTAAAGCAACAATCATTCAAGGCAAAACCCCAGCATTGCCTGAAGAATCTATTCGTTCGTCTCTTGAAGCTATCGAAGCAAGTCAGCTCCATCATAAGGGAGCTCAAAGCCAATTAAGCCAAGGACGAAAAACACCCGAAGAATTGTGCCCGCTTCGCACCGACTATCAACGGGATCGTGATCGTGTGCTGCACTCCAAAGCCTTTCGTCGTTTAATTCATAAAACACAAGTCTTTATCGCCCCAGTAGACGACCACTTTCGAACTCGAATGACCCACAGCTTAGAAGTCTCTCAAGTGTCTCGAACCATCGCTAAAGCACTTGGACTTAATGACGATCTCACCGAATGCGTTGCCCTCGGCCATGATCTTGGGCACCCTCCCTTTGGCCATGCGGGCGAAAATATTTTAAACGAGCTCGCTCCTCAAGGCTTTCACCACCAAAAACAAAGCCTACGTATTGTCTCCAAACTAGAAAATTTAAATCTCACTGCCGAATCACTTGATGGTATTGAAGGTGGGCCACATTTCTTAACTTTAGAAGGTAAAGTCGTTGATACAGCCGATCGTATGGCCTATCTGCATCATGATGTAGAAGACGCTAAGCGCGCAGGCTTAATGACCGACGCCGATTTACCTCAAGATATTTTAGATACCTTGGGTGGCGATAGAAATAAACGCCTACACCATATGGTGATGGATATGGTACTCACGAGTCGTAAACTTTTTGAAACCGACACGCCCGATATTGCAATGTCGAGTGAAGTGACCGAAGCAATGTTTGCCTTGCGTAAATGGATGTTTCAAAACGTATACCTTAAGCAAGAACACATTGCTCAAACCGATAAAGTCCGTCGTGTGATTACGCACCTATACGAACATTTTTTAGCGCATCCTGATCACATTAGTGATTCGATGCACTTGATTCACGAGGCCGACACCATAGAACAACAAGTGGTTGATTATATTAGTGGTATGACAGATCGGTTTGCCATTGATGCGTATAAAAAATTGTTGCTCCCTAATCCTTATCAACGTCGCTTAGAAGATAACCTCGGCAAAAAAGTAACCTCTTCATCCGAGTGTGACCGTTCCTTATGATGCAACTCCCGTTCACTGAAGCCGCTGACCGCGTAAAGCAAAGCATCGATATCATTGATATCGTACAGCGTCATGTCGTGCTTAAAAAAAGCGGGCGCAATTACACTGGATTGTGTCCATTTCACCAAGATAAAAACCCATCGATGAGTGTGAGCAGAGAGAAGAATCTCTTTAAATGTTTTTCCTGCGGTGAAGGCGGTGACGCGCTCACCTTTATGATGAAAATCGAAAACCAAACCTATGGCGAAGTCATTCGAGAGCTCGCCCGAGATCAAGGCATCGATATTTTATTTGAAGGTCAAAATAAAGAACTGGTTGCTCAACGCAAAACCCGTGAAGAAAACATCTATACTTTAAACGCCACGGCGAGTGCTTGGTTCCATAAAAACCTCATTGACGGCGCCTTGACTGAAGCCAGTATCGCCCGTACTTACCTCAAAAACAGAAACATTGCCCCAGACGTTGTTGACCGCTTCCAGCTAGGGTATGCCCTAACGGGCTGGGACAACCTCAATACGCATCTTCGACTTCACCATGCCTTTACCGCTGAAGACGAAAACAAAGACATCTTGGTTGCTGCAGGACTCGCCTCGCCTCGTCAAGATGGAAGTGGCGAGTACGATAAATTTCGGAATCGATTGATCGTTCCCATTCATAACGATCGTGGTGACCCTGTTGGATTTGGTGGGCGCTCACTTTCTGATGAGGATCAACCCAAATACCTCAACTCACCTGAAACTCCGGTATACATTAAAAACCGAATTCTTTATGGCATGCATCTGGCCAAGCAAGCCATTCGAGACAAGAAACGTGTGCTAATTATGGAAGGCTACTTCGATGTCATTTCAGCGCATATGGCGGGCTTTACTGAGGCTGTTGGCGTATGTGGCACAGCCTTTACCGAAAATCATTTGAAACTCGTTACCCGATTTGGTGCCGACACCATCTATCTGGCCTTTGATGCCGACGCCGCAGGTCAAAAAGCAGCGCTTTCGGCTATTGAGATGGTAGAGCCTGTTTTAGCGATGAAACCTGAGCTCGCTCTGCGTGTTGTTCACATCCCCGAACGAAAAGACCCAGACGATTTTCTTGTTAATCATGGTGTTGATGCCTTTGAAACCCTAATGACTCAAGCCGTTGATCCCATTTCCTTCAAGCTTCATTATGCCCTTAAAGATGTTCCTGTTGATACCTCTGAGGGTAGAGTAAAAGCCGCCTTTGCTATTACACCGGTTTTAGCAGCAATTCGAAGCCCTATTCAACGTGATGAATTCATCCGGATTATGGCTGGTCGCATTGGAAGTCGTGAAGAAACATTAGGTTTAGAAGTACGCCGTTATCTTGAAAATCAGAATGGTGGGGCTCATTCTGGGCAATATGTCCCTGAGGGATTTTCAAGCGGTTACAAATCGTTACAGAAAAACGGGCAAAAAAAGGCAATTTATAACCAAGGTTCGCATTCATTAAATAGGAAGCAATTCTCAGCGAAATCGCAGTCCAATCCGTCAGGGCGTTCCTATAACGCGTCGCAACCATCAGACAACATGCACGAAATGCGACGACAACTTACCCCGAAACACCTCCTAGCGGAACGGAACTTGCTGCGGCTGATGTTGTTAAACATCGACAATTATCGTATGATAGGTGCTCTGCAGGTAGACACGTTCACTGAACCCGTTTACCAACAGATATTTGACGGTCTCACACAGCTGTTACCTTCACTATCAACCGACTCAGCCTCAATTGGCGATGTGATACAACACGTAATCGGTCAATACAGTGACACAACAGAACCATTCTTGCCCGAGACCAGTCAGACGCAATCTAAACTCAGCGCCCCAACCTCAAAGGCTTCAGCGCAACAATTTAGATATACGCTTGCAGAATTAGCTTTAACAACCGATGAACTTGACGAAGAGCTTGGTCTTGCCAATCTATCGCCGGCCCAGTACCGGACAACAATTGACACTTTGGCCCACCAATACCTTCACATTATTCAAGAGCATCAACAAAAACAACAGTTGAATCAGTTAAACCAAACACTAAAACAAACTGGTTCACACAATGAGTATCCAAACGCCAACGCCGTCTCGGTAGACTCTGTGGAAGTTCAATACGAAATTCGCGAACGCTTAATGAAGCGATTTGCTAAACCTGCCACAC
>CAYGPY010000106.1:8539-8939 GCA_964351765.1 uncultured Vampirovibrionales bacterium | reverse complement strand
CTATCACCCTCATCAGCCTCCAAGGCGGTGGCAACCTCAGCGGCAAACTGAGCATCTTGCTGTTCTCTAAATTCTTTTAACTGAAGCTGAAGTTGATCCTAACGAGCCAATTCGTCCTCACGCTTATCAGGAAAAAGCTTACCCATATCCGTTAAGTTGATAGTGTTTAATTTTGGTTCAATTTTACGCAAATCAATCTCAGAAATTTTTTTCAATTTTAAAAGCATTTCGTCAGTCTTTTTGTTATTTAAATCCTGTGGTTCAAACAACGAGAGAATCGGATCCGGTTCAATTGATTCTGGCCCACGAAAAAAAGCAGCTAAGTCATCGATACGCTGTTGAGCTGCCGCTTCCATTCCGGCGATCATTGCATCAACTTCTTCACGACGTTGCTGAGCTG
>CAYGPY010000106.1:7541-8529 GCA_964351765.1 uncultured Vampirovibrionales bacterium | reverse complement strand
TAGTTCTTCTCGGCGTTGTTGCGCCTCAGCTTCCATATCAGCAACCATCGCATCGAATTCATTCGGTTTTGTTTTAGGCGGGTTTTTCAATTTATCAACAAACCGTTGCATCTCAGCTCGACGTGTTGCATCTGCATCGGTTAGTTGACTTAAGAGTTTTGCTAGCAGATCATCCGATTTTTTATCTTTTGGTTCTTGCGGTAACTTAAATTCGTTTAACTTGGAAATAATATAACGATCTGGATCAACCGGAGTAACATCCGGTTGCCTCTTCCCTTTAGGTTTATTTTCTTCGTCCTTAGCACCAAACTGAGGTACGGCCAAACGGTATGCAAAAATAACGTTCATTCGTGGTTACTCCAAATTAGATTTGCGTGATAACGATATATTTCTGTAAACGTCCCTAAAGTCAACCTTGTGTCACTGCAGATATCACCCTTGTTACACATCGTTACACAAAGCGTTGCTCCTCCTATTTTGGCGGGCGTGTCTGGCTTATAATAGGCTCAATTCAGATTTAGATTTCTCTGTATATCCGAGTCCCTGAATACCCCTTTGAGAGTTGAGAAAGAGAGCATTAACCCCTATGCTAGAAGCAATTCAGCCCCTTATCGACGCTGGCGTCGTCCTTGGTGAAGGTATCATCCACGCCGTGTGGAGCTTTATTAACGGTGTCATTGAACGCTGGAGCTATACCGGTATCGCTATGTTGATGGCTGTGGAGTCAGCCAATATCCCCTTACCGAGTGAAATGATTTTAACCAACGCCGGTGTCATGGTGCACGATGGCAAACTCAACTTTCATCTGGCCGCCTTGGCTGGTGCCGTGGGTTGCGTGATTGGATCTTTACCTGCTTATGCGCTGGGCTATTATGGTGGCGAAAACTTCATCCGTAAATACGGCAAATGGATTTTAGTGAGTGAGCACGACTTGCAAGAAGCCATTAAATGGACCAGCAAGTACGGCGATTGGGCCTTCTTTTTATGC
>CAYGPY010000106.1:0-7531 GCA_964351765.1 uncultured Vampirovibrionales bacterium | reverse complement strand
CCTGTCATTCGTACCTTTATCAGCACACCGGCGGGTGTGTTACGAGCCAACTTGTTTCGATTTACAGCGCTCACCTTCATTGGGAGTTGGATTTGGAGCTACGGACTGGTGTATGCCGGTGTGTACTTTGGCGAAAACCTAGAGAGCTTCAAACACATCTGGCACAAGTTTGATGCCTTAATTCTGGTGATTATTTTTATTCTGGGATGCATGTACATCTGGAAACACGTGAAGCATTTTCGCGAATCCTCGAACTAAAAAAAATCAAAAACACATTATTTAAATGACTAGTAAATACTGAGGGAAACGTATTATGACGACGTCACAACAGGCATCAAGCCAAGTCTCCACGACTGAAGAGTTAGTGCCCACGCTGGGATGGTTTTCAGCCACGGCCATTGTGGCAGGTTCAATGATTGGCTCTGGTATTTTTGTCGTCACCCCTGATATCGCCCGCCAAGTCGGCAGCGCTGGTTTGTTAATGGCCGTGTGGACCGTGTCAGGGATCCTTACCGTACTGGGCGCAACCAGCTACAGTAAGCTGGCGGCTCATATGCCCAAAGCCGGTGGGCAGTATGTTTTTCTAAAAGAAAGCTGGGGTGAAATTCCTGCTTTTTTGTATGGCTGGGTACTACTCACCGTTATTCAAACCGGATTTTTAGCGGCTGTTGCCGTAGCGTTCTCAAAATACGCCGGTGAACTATGGCCGGTGTTTAATACCGTCGATATTGGCTTTGGATTCTCAACAGAAAAATTACTCGCCGTGCTGACCTTAGTAGGGCTCACTGTTTTTAACTGCACCGGCATTAAAAATGGATCACTTCTTCAAAACGTCTTCACCACATTAAAAGTAGTTGCACTGATGGCACTCATTATTGTGGGTCTGGGTTTTGGAACACAAATCAGTAGTGGCACCATGAACTGGGAAATGGCGCTGCCTGAAAACCATGACGTGGCTGGCGGCTTAATTACGTTGTTTGCCTTTGCCAGTGTTGGGTCGTTGTTCTCTTCTGATGCGTGGAATTACGTGACCTTTATTGGTGGGGAAATTAAGAACCCGCGTAAAAACTTACCCATTGCTTTGATTGCTGGGGCCGTGACCGTTGTGCTGTTATACGCACTGGCAAACTTGGCCTACCTCAACCTACTTCCTATGGATCAAATCCAAACGGCTACCAACGATCGTGTTGCAACCGCTGCGATGGATACAGTGTTTCCGGGGTTGGGAACACAAATTATGGCCATCATTATTTTGATTTCCACCTTTGGTTGCCTGAACGGATTAATGCTGGCTGGCGCCCGAGTATTTTACGCAATGGCCAAAGATGGATTACTCTTTAAGCAATTTGCCGAAGTCCACCCCACAACAAAATCACCCAACTTCTCGCTATGGGCGCAATGCCTTTGGGCTTCTGTCTTAGCTTTAAGTGGTACTTACAGCACGCTACTAAGCTACATTGTTTTTGCAGCATTGATCTTCTACATCATCACCATGGCAGGGTTACTTAAAATGGGTAAAGACGATCCTGTGGCACTTCAAATGACAACATGGATCGATAAAGCCATTCCAACCGTTTATATTTTAGGGGCCACCTTCATTGCTTTTTATCTGCTGTTTGGTGACTTCCTCACCGGCTCCTTCAGTTTTGGTGACGGCTTTACAGAAAGCAAATTCTTTACCAGCATGGCAGGTATTGTTCTTACCATTATTGGCCTACCTATTTATTTCTACTGGAAGAAGAAAGCCTCCACAGCCGCTTAATGTAAAACAACCTCAAGGACATCACGATGAGTAAAACCGATCACACCTCACAAAAAGTATACTTAACCGACTACCTCTACACCGACGGCAAGCTCCTTGAAGGGTTTGCATTTGTCGTTGAAGAGGGTCGTATCGCAAAACTCTGTTCTAAAGATCAGCTTTCTGAAGAAGAAACAAAATGCGCTAAATATTTTAAAGACACTCTCGTGATTCCGGGTCTCGTTAATTCACACAATCATTCGTTTCAGTCATTATTAAAAGGCTTTTGCGATGATGAAAACTTTTTTACGTGGCGTGATGAAGCCCTGTATAAATACAGCAAAGTATTGAGCGAAGAAGATATTTACAACGGCGCTTTGTTTGCCTTTGCCGAAATGCTAAAAGCAGGCATCACCACGGTGTGTGATTTCTTTTACATCAACGATCAAGACAATAACAATGCACGCGCTGTTATTAAAGCAGCGAATGACTTGGGTATTCGTATTGTGATGGCCCGCACCATGTATGATTGGGATGGTGCACCCGAACGCTTTAGAGAAACTCTCGATCAAGCTGTAACCAACACCGAAGCCTTGATGAGCGAATTTAAAGATCAGCCATCTGTATCGGTATTACCTGCACCTCACAGCTTACACGGCGCCAGTGTCGAGATGATTCATGCCGGTAACGAGCTCTCAGAAAAGCACGGCACAAAGTACCATATGCATATTGCCGAAGGCGAATATGAACGCCAGATGATGGAAGAAAAACATGGGGCATCCCCGATTCGTTTTTTAAAAAACGAAGGACTCCTCAACGCTCGTTTGGTGGGTATCCACTGTGTTTGGCTGGATGACGATGAAATTCAGATGATGGCTGATTGCAAAACCGGCTTATCCTATAACCCATCGAGCAATATGTTTTTAGGTGATGGCATTACCCGTATTCACGATATGCACGCAGCCGGTGTGGTGATTAGCTTGGGTACCGATGGTGGCTGCAGCAATAACCGCTCTAGTATTATTGAAGAAATGCGTATGACCAGCTTGCTTCAGAAGGTGCATTATTGTGACTCGACAGTGACCCGTGCTGAAGACATGCTGGTAATGGGCACAGAAAATGGTGGGCTTAATTTAAACCTGCCCGTGGGTTCCCTTAAAGAAGGAGCGCACGCCGATTTTTGTGTCGTGGATTTGCATGATTTATCAATGCAGCCTGAGCAAAACATGATCAAGAACTTAGTCTATGCCAGCCAACCTCAAGCCATTAAGCGCGTGTATGTGGGTGGGCAAAAAGTATGCAAGAATACGCAACTCACCAACGTTGACGAGCGCGAGATTTATCAGCGTGTTAAACAAACGTGCAGTGAATGGACAGCGCCAAAAAAAGTGTGCGCTCCGTAAGGAACACACACTTTTAATCTAAACAATAACGGTTTAATAACAGCTATTAAATCTATTGGGCTCCTGCACCTGCTTGTTGAAGCATTGCGATGAGCGCGGTAAAAACCTGCATCAGCATTTGGCCTGCATTCTGTTGGCCTCCACCAGCACCTGCTGGATTAGCGCCACCTAAAGCTTGACGTTGTGCTTGGGATGCCAGAAGTTGTTGTTGGTACTGTGCTAGCGAGCCACTTAATTGACCGCCGCCGCCAAGACCGACGCCGCCAGGAGCACCGATACCACCAACTTGGCCAACACCGTTTAAAATCTGTCCAACAGATCCCATAATAGACGCGTGCTCACCTAGAAGGTTGGAATAAACCGAACCCGGTGGGTATTGGGCAGCTTCGCCACCAAAAATTTGTGCTGCAACAAGGGGTGATGTAAACGTCGAGGGGTCAATACCACCAAGACCTGCATTACCCGCAGTACCGCCTGGAAGACCAGGTGCACCACCAATGCCTGCACCACCTGCAAGGCCGCCGCCTGCGAGGCTAGGATTCATTATTGCGCCACCAATGGCCATAATATGCTCTCCTGAATAATTCTCTTAATAAATCAATGAAACATGCTCAAAGATATAAATACTCTCTACACTAATAAAAACAAGTAAGGGGTTTCAAATTGCCTAAATGTAATAAATTGATACATTTAGGCAGGTAGGCATTATTAATAACGTTGGACCAAAGCCTTGTTACTGAATGAGTTTAAGACTATCCTCAACAAGACCTCGCCGATCTACATCAAGTTGATTTAAATAGTTTTCATCAAGGAAAGGGGGGAGCACTATTTGATCTTGCCCAACTAAAGCAGACACTAAACGCAGCGATGTAATGGCCTCTTCTTGGGTTCCTCGGTGCATATAATACATCAGGGCTTTAGCTAGTTCTGCTTCACTATAGGCCTCTGATTGGCGTTCATCCAACACATTAATAAACAAGGAATCAAATTCATCGTCAGTCAACAGCCTGCCTAATTTACCTTCAAGACTTGCCACAGCAGGGTTAGCATTCGCTGCTATTGGCGTATCAATATCAAAATTGGTGCCTGTCGTGCCAGCATTACCAGCCGTCGGAAACATGGTGTCATCAAAATTAGTCATAGCCATATCAAACGGCGTTTGCATTTGCGCGGGATCAAATCCATCCATCATATTAAAGCCAAAAGACGACGCGAAAAGCGATTGAAAATCAAAGTTAAAGTCACCACCAAAGAAATCACCCATATCCATACTTGGTGGCATCTGAGCAAACAGTGACGAATCAAAACCGTCTGGCATTGGGCTGGTTTGTGCTGGGTTGTAATTTACAGGAGGGTAATAGGGTTGTGGCTGAACCTGACCGAGTTGACCACCTTGCATCAGTTGAAATAACATCTGCATTAACATCATCACAAACAGCGGTTTTAGCTGCTCCATCGGATTAAAAGGAGGCAAGGGATTATCAGGAAGCTGTGGTTCGTTTTTATCAGACTTAAAGGAGTCGGGGTTTGCCTGAAAGTCACGCAAAAAACGACGGTGTTCACCAATCTTTTGGTTAATATTACCTAAATTCATAGATCTGAACCTTCCTTAAAACTGCCTCTTAGAACGAAATAAGCATCGATACATCGTTTTTCAAGAACAACGAATCATATCGGTTTTCCCTAACAAATACTCATAACGTTAGTTCTATATCGGCTGAATTAGCTCAGACTGTGGGCTTCTTTACATGTTTGTTACAAAAAAGACGTAACTCTAAACCAGCTAGAATCACGTCTTTAATAAAAAACATCGTATTTAATGGTGTCTTACACCGTTGGATGGCGTTCCTCAACATCGGTTAATTCATCCATCGGTGTGGATAAATTTTCATCGCCTTCGGCCAAGGTATCCATCGCTTCAGCTTGTTTTTGAAGTTGAATTTCGATACGCGTGTGGAACAACATCATGATCGTATCGTTCTGTACCTTATATGTCATGTTTTGAAACATGGCAAAGGCTTCAGATTTATATTCAAGCAACGGATCTTTTTGACCGTAAGCACGCAAGCCAATCCCTTCACGCAAGTGGTCCAATTGATGCAGGTAATCAATCCAGTTATTATCAATCACCGATAACAAAATATCACGTTCGATACGACGCAACGGATGCGCTGCTTCAGCACGTTCTGCTTCACTAGTGTCTTCGGTAAAATCAAGCTCGTCATCAATACCAGCAAGGGTAATACCGTGCTCAGCTTCGAGTTCCTTAGCCGTGGTGGCAAGTTCCTCTTCAAGTTTCTGATAAATCGTCTGACCTTGTTCCAGCATCCAATCCATCACTTGCTGATAATTTTTACCTTTAAAGGTGTCTTCCGTCACATCGGATAATTGAGGTGACACGCCACGCACTTCATTCACAAGGCTCTCAAGCGTCTCTTCATCCCAATCTTCATACGAGGTAGCCGGTACAAGGTGAGCGCCAATCGTACACTCCATAGTCGCATCAACCATATTCTCAATGGAAGCTCGAAGATTTTCACCATTAAGCACCTTACGACGTTGCCCGTAAATCAACTTACGTTGTTCGGTCAACACATCATCGTACTGAATAATACTTTTCCGAATATCAAAGTAATAGGCTTCAACCTTACGTTGTGCCCCTTCAATCGCGCGGCTCACCATGCTCGCTGAAATCGGCATGGTTTCATCCACACCCAGCATATCCATCATTCCTGAAATTTTCTCGCCACCAAATTTACGCATGAGGCTGTCTTCAAGCGACAAGTAGAAATGTGTGGAACCGGGATCACCCTGACGTGCAGCACGACCACGCAACTGGTTATCAATACGACGTGACTCATGACGCTCAGTACCAATAATGTGCAAGCCACCGGCTTCAATCACACTGGCTTTAGCGGCATCGGTTTGCACTTTAAATTTTTCAACGACGGCATTAAATTCGGCTTCAGGCACATCACGCCATTCTTTGCCTTTTTCAGCATACTCATCACGCGCCATCGCTTCAGGGTTACCACCCAACAGGATATCGGTACCACGACCAGCCATGTTGGTTGCAATGGTCACCCCATTCGGGCGACCCGCTTGAGCAACAATCGACGCTTCTTTTTCATGGTGTTTCGCGTTCAAGACGTGATGCGGAATGCCTTTTTGAATCGAATGGACCGTCTTAACCGTGTGACCTAAACCACGCAACACGTCAGCCAATTCACCGCGAGATGAAAACTGTTCGGCAGCATCGGTAAATTTTTCTTCGGTTTGTGATTCCGGGTGCTTCAGAAGTGGCGTTAAAACTTTCAACATTTCTTCGTCATTCATCGACTCAACGGCTTGCAACAAACGCTTGGATTTGTCACGCAAGTGCGCCGTCATTTCAACAGGCTTACTGAGTAAGGTTGAAATATATTCAGACTTATCAATAGATACCGTACCAACAAGAACCGGACGACCTTGCTCATAAGTGTCTACAATTTCTTCAACAACTTTATAGTATTTCACACGTTCGTTTTTATAAATCGTATCGGAGGTATCATCACGTTGATCGACACGGTTGGTTGGAATTGCAGTACACGCCAAGCTATAAATCTTTCCAAACTCAGCTTCTTCCGTAAGAGCCGTACCAGTCATACCACTTAATTTTGGATACAAACGAAATAAATTTTGGAAGGTAATGCTTGCAAGCGTTTGTGTTTCATCCTGAATCTGAAGGTTTTCTTTGGCTTCAATCGCTTGGTGAAGTCCATCACTCCAACGACGACCTTCCATTAAGCGGCCCGTAAATTCATCAACAATGGTTGCATCGCCATTCTTTACAACGTAATCCACATCCGCTTTAAAGAGCTCTTCTGCTTTTAATGCTTGAAGCAAGTGATGTGCTAAATTTGCTTTGATATCAAACAAATCTTCAACCTGAAGAATTTCTTGTGCCCGATCAATGCCCTCTTCAGTCAGAACAACGTTACGGCCTTTTTCATCCACAGTGTAGTCTTCGTCAATCGTCATCATCGGTGCCACACGCGCCATCGTGCGATACAATTCAGCAGATTGCTCTAAACGACCACTAATAATCAAAGGCGTTCTCGCCTCATCAATCAAGATACTATCGACTTCATCAATAATGGCGTAGTTGTATGGACGTTGGCACAAATGCAGTTTTGAGTTTGCCATATTATCGCGCAGATAATCAAAGCCGAACTCATTGTTCGTACCATACGTAATATCAGAACCGTAAGCTTCTTTCTTCTCCGTAAAACTATCCATGCCACGTTGTTCAGAGAGCACCAAGCCCACTGACAATCCTAAAAAGCGATAGACTTGCCCCATCCACTCCGAGTCACGCTGCGCCAAATACTCGTTCACCGTGACCAGC
>CAYGPY010000105.1:0-8959 GCA_964351765.1 uncultured Vampirovibrionales bacterium | reverse complement strand
ATACAGCTAAATTAAAGAGGCAAGTCATGTTTTCAAAAGAAATTACAATTGCCAATAAAAAAATAGGCGCTCTTCACAAACCCTTTATTATTGCCGAAATGTCGGGCAATCATAATCAATCACTTGACCGGGCTTTAGAGATTGTTGATGCCGCGGCCGCGGCTGGCGCCGATGCGATTAAAATTCAAACCTACACGGCTGATACGATGACACTCGATATTAAAGACGGATCTTTTCTTATCAGCAACCCCAATAGTCCTTGGGATGGGTACAGCCTGTACGATCTTTACAAAGAGGCCCATACGCCTTGGGAATGGCATCAACCCATTATGGACCGCTGTAAAGTAAAAGGAATTATTTGTTTCAGCTCTCCCTTTGATGCGACAGCTGTTGATTTTTTAGAAACGCTGGATGTGCCGTGTTATAAAATTGCCTCGTTTGAAAATGTTGATTTACCTTTAATACGAAAAGTAGCTCAAACCGGTAAACCACTCATCATATCAACAGGTATGGCCTCAATCAGTATTCTTGAAGATTGTATTAACGCAGTTAAAGAAGCTGGATGCACCAACTTGATTTTACTCAAATGCACAAGCAGTTACCCCGCATCACCAAACACAACGAACATTAATACCATTCCTCATATGAGCGCGCTTTTTGATGTTCAAATTGGCTTATCGGATCACACCTTGGGCATTGGTGTTGCCGTTGCCTCTGTATCACTGGGTGCAACCGTCATTGAGAAACACTTTACGCTCAACAGGAGTGATGGTGGCGTTGACGCAGCCTTTTCGTTAGAACCTAACGAGTTAAAAGCACTGGTTGATGAAACCAGAAATGCACATCTTGCCTTAGGTACAGTGCACTATGGACCCACCAATATTGAAAAAGAATCCTTAATCTTCAAGCGTTCTCTCTACATCGCCCAAGACATGAAGGAAGGCGACACCTTCAACCCAGAAAATCTAAGGGCTATTCGTCCAGGTGACGGGCTAGCCCCGAAACATTTTGATACCATTATCAACTCAAAAGTAACCAAAGATACTAAAAAAGGAACGCCCCTTCGTTGGGAGCTGGTCTCACCAGTAAGCTAATTTCTTCAAGTGTATAACAATCAACTCAAAAAATGAATGCTAACGAGTACAACCCTACTTAAACACATTGTTACTTTCATTTTTTTTACTTAAGATTAACGTATCTAGTTTCCCTTTATCGCTTTACGGCAATAGCTCGCAAGTCGATTCGTCTTTACATGTGGATGCTGTTTCATGTGATCTTGTCATCAGGAGTGTTTTAAATGTCTAAACATTATATTGTTGCCGCCTTGGCCGCCTCGTTAATTGTGTCCTCAGTAGCCATTCCTCAAGCGGCATTAAGCAGAGGGGTTTCCAGTCGAATTTCTTATGAAGTACGGGTGGCGGATAAAACATTGCAAACCGGACAATATGCCAAAGCAGAAAAGGCCTACACTCAGATTTTAAGAAAATCACCTAGTGATATTAGAGCTCGAAGTGGTTTGTCATTTGCGCAAGCCGAATTGTATAAGTTGGGTGCAGCAGAAAAAAATGCGTTGCAAGTCTTACAAAAAGATTCGGAAAATGCAATGGCTTACGCCACCCTAGCCATGGTGGCTAGAAACAGAACAGCTTCATCAGATATGGTGTATCAGCGTCAAAAAGGGAAACTCCTGAATGACTCTGTTAACTACTTTAAACAAGCTCTTAACTTTGGTGGTGAATCGGCCGAGATTTTAACCCAGCTGGGTAAGACCTACCGAGTTCAAAATAATTTCCAGGAGTCCCGTCGCGTACTAGAACGTGCGTTACAACTTGATCCTACTTATGCTGAAGCGCTGGTCAATTTAGGTATTACTAAAGTGGAAGCTAGCGATCTCACGGGTGCGGTTGAGGCGTATCAAAAAGCCATTAAATTAAATAGTAAAAATTACAATGCTCATTTCCGTCTGGGTGAAGCCTACCTTAAGCAAGGTGATCCGCATAAAGCACTGACGTCATTAAATACAGCGTTGGCCTTAAATAAAAATCATGCCGGCACGCTAACAACAATGGCAGAAGCGAATCTGGCTCAAGGGAATGGTGCCGCAGCAACGGCCAATTTTAAAAAGGCCATTTTTCAGAACTCTAGCTATATGCCTGCCCATGTAGGTCTCTCTAAATATTATGACAACCGTGGTGATGACGAACTTGCAATGGCAACCCTTAAAAATGCACTTACCATCAACCCTGGCTTTAATGAAGGCCGAAACCGATTAGGCGAACTTGCCCTGCGTGTTGATAAAACAGATCAAGCCATGCGCTACTTTAAAGAGTCCCTGCAGATCAATCCACATGACCCCCAAGCCCTGAATGGTATGGCGGGTGCATTGACGTTAACCGCACATCAAACAGCCGAAAATGCTTATTTTGGTGGACAGAATAGTCAACTTGCCGAGGCCGAGGCCAACATTGAAGAAGCACTTCGCTATAACCCTAGCAATTTGCAACTCCACTTAGCCAAGTTACGCATGAGCCAACTATCCGGCAAGCCTGCTGCAGCCGATGCTGAGTTACAACGTATTGTTCAACAGCCTGCCCATAACGATGTAGAACGTTTAATACAAGCCCAGGCCCATTTTGTGATGGGGAATTTGCCTGAATCCGATCAAGCCGTTAACGGAATGATTGCTCACTATGCCCAACAACGCAATGTAGACCAGCTATTACTCATTGGGGATACCTTGGCGGCCGACCGTAATTTGCTGATGGCAAAAAAGGCCTATGAAGCTGTTCCGATGGGCAACAAAAAAGCAGAGCGTGCGATCAGCCAAATTAAAAAAATGGAAGACGACTCTCAAAAAGATTTACGTTTGGCCGAAGCCTTGAACCGTAAAGGCCCCATTGCTTTATTTAGCACCAAACAAAAACAGAGTGCGTTGGATTACTATCAGGACACGCTAGCTAAAAACCCGCGCCAGCCTGAAACCCACTTAAAACTGGCCAAGCTCTATGAGAAATTTGATATGAACAGCGAAGCAATCCGTTCGTACCAACTTTATCTGGGCATGTCCCCACAACTAGAGCTAAAAGACATTCAAAAGATTGAAAAGAAAATCCGAAAGTTGAGTAACGGCTAAAATTTCTTGAGAACAATAGCCACTCAGCCATTGAAACAAACTAAAAAGAGGCTTATACTGTAGATATAAATAAAATTATTTATTGATTTATCTATCTTGTATACCGTTAATCAGTCTAAACCGCTTTGTGAGGAAGAGAAAACTATTAACTTAAATATTAGTGCTCGTCACTAATATTTATTGTCGTATGAAGTTACATTCTAGCAAATGCCGTACTTCGTAATGTGAGAATCTCTAACTATTATTACTTTAACCTTTAGCACAACAATGTGATTTAAAAGGTTTACTTGTCGTGCGTAATTAATTACACATTAAAAGGAGTGACAACATGTTTAGCACCCGAATTAAAAAAGTCTTTGAACACAAACGTGTTCCAAATAGTCGTTTTAAAAAAATCGTCAACCACACTATTGAAAAAAACATTGTACTCGTCAATGACATTTCAGAAGATGACGAAAACAATGAACCTACCGATACTATCAACGAAGAAGCTATTGATGATGTTTATGAAGATGAGCTCTTTGGTAACAACTCACTTGATAGCGAATGGACTGATGTAATTATTGATAGTGAACTGCGTAAGTCCACTAATTGATAATCATTAAGATTAAAAGCCATTAACTCATAACCGTGCCCGTTAACGATGTTTACGTGTAACACGTGAATATCTTTCGTTACCGCACAATCAAAAAGGAATTAGATCATGACAACACTCTTCAGAAAAAAAAGAAGCAACGTATCGAAAACCCCTGTATTACCTTTAGACAAGCTCAGTCAGGAATTCAATCTTAGTTGCAAGAAAAGCCCTAATTTAGAAATCCGTCTAAGAGACCTGTCACATTATACTGGGGAGCACCTAAAAAAAGGCTGTAACAAAGAGCTTTCAGTACATTTAGAACTACTAATCAATCAGTTCATGAAACAAAATTACTACAATTCTTTAACACTACCTTCGTGCTCTCATTTAGCGGTTTACTTTGTCACCGACGAATTAAACATGCTAGAAGTTTTTAAGTTGCTTGAAGACAGAGGCTTTCAATTCGAGATGGAGAATCTTTATGGCCCTGTTACTTTATATTGTAAAATCTGCAACACTTACCACTCATCAGTTGAAGAAAAACTCAATCGCTACACAAACGAGGTGCATAGTTTTGTTAACGAGTTTTTATATTAAAGCCTCTTTTAGAGACAGTTTCAGGCCATCTTGAATAGCTTTTGAAACTCTAAAAAGCGTGCCTTTACAGTCACGATCTAATTGATTTTAATTAGATCGTGGCGCAGATGAAACAATACCTAAAAACTGTTTATCTCCCATCCCAGCGGTAAAAACCCGCCTCTGGTCGGACTGACAGGATTTGAACCTGCGACCCCTACCACTCCAAGCTGGCCATTTTAAACGGAATCAACGGTTGTTATCTACTTTGAAGGTTCACATCAGAACGTATATAGCGCTCTCTTTACTTAAGTTATCGAAAAGCAAGGCAGAAATGGTATCTACAGCTTTATATGATAGTGTTGAGTGAAATTCGTTTATTTTACTCAGGCACGTCTAAGTGAGTGGAGCCTTATCTCTATGATTAAAAAAGTACTATTAAGTCATATCATCTTGATTTTAATATTATTGATGCCTCTTCAGGTGTTTGCACGTCATCTTGAACATGCAGACCTTCGTGCCGAGAGCGATGCTCGCCAGCAACGCGCCCAAAGTCTTCGTTTGCTTGATGAAGTGCGTAAGTCTGTTAAGACTCGTCGTACTCATCTTGAAAACGAAGCCCGTAAAGAAGGCGACGATTACCTCAACTCACACCGCATTCATTACCGTAAAATGCGAGGACAGGTAAACTCACAACGCCTTGCTTTATTAAGTAAAATTGAAGGCTGGAGTCAACTAGGTAAAAAAGGGGTCTTGGCACTCACTACTGATGAAATCAATGATGCGCTAAGTGAAGCCACTGCCATTGGTAATTTTTATGGCCTCAACACCAGAGAACTAACCAAGCTATATGAAATTGGTAAGAACGTCATCAAACGTAGCTTGTTCGAACTCCCTGAAAACACACACCCTGATGATGATTATAGCTACGAACGCCTAAAACAAAACGTTCAAAACAGCACCGTAGATGCCTTAAAACCCGGCTTAGTTAAAGGCATTGAAACCCTTTTCGCTAGTGAGTTTAACAATGCTCAAAAACGCGAAATTGAAATTGCTGAATTTCTAGCAAAAAAACAAGAATACCGAGTGTTGTTGTTTAAACGCGTTACCCTAGCCTATATCAGAGCACTCTTAATGAGTGGTGAAGAACGCCCTGCCTGTGACATTGAAGCATTAGCTCAAAAGGCGGCAACTCAAACCATCAACGGAAAGAAATATCTACTTTTAAACTGCCCTGACCCAGCCATGGATTACCTGCGTCGCTATGTCAACGCCATTCGCACACTCCAGTCTGCAGAGTCAGACACCTTTACAGCGCACTCTCAAATGGTGATTGCTGAAGAGCAATTGGTGGTTGATATGGCCTCTGCGTTACCTGTGATCAGTGATGGTATTGATTGGTTCAATCTGGGTTATGGGATTTATGCTCAAGAAGATTTGACGGGTCACTGTGTAACGTATTTAAGTCATGCAACGAACTTTGTGGCAGCGGTGTTACCCGTAGTGAGTGGCCCGATGCTAAGTCGTTTTCTAGCCAGAAACCCCAATGGCTATACAGCAGCCTTCATCAATAATATGGGTGAGCTGATGTCCGCTCTTAATTATAAAAATGCTAGAACAACTGCTGTGTACGGAACGAGTGGCATGCTGGATATGGCTTCCGATCTCAGTGCCCGATCTGATATGCTTGCCAACTTTGCCAAACGCTGGAATTTGGATCCGGCTGATTTCAAACGCATCTCGGACGATTGGATTAAGTGGCTTAATAATGTAGAGCTGAATGAAAATGAGTTGGCCAAGAAACTAGCTATCGAAGCAAAAGAACGCGCTACTGCCAGGGCAAAACGCAGTGCTGGCAAAATAATGGAAAACACCACAGGTGATGCCCGTGCTGATATGAAAGCCTTGGCTAAGTTGAAGAGCGAAGCCACTGAGTTTTTTGAAATGGCGGTAAAAAAATCCGACGATACAATGGCAAAAAACCTAATGGCGATTCAACCCGAGTATTTAAAAGCCGTTGAGAATTCAAACTTGGTACCCGAGCACGTTGAAGCATTAAAAGGGTATCTAAGAGATGTAGCAGCCGGTAAATACCCTGATATGAACGCCGAAGAAATGATTATGATGTATCGCTCGGTGAATCCCGATGCCACGGCGTTAATCAAGGCAGGCTTTCATACCAAAGGAATGAATATCAAAGGTAAAAGTGCTGATTGGGGAGTGCACCGTGCGTTTATTCCTGTCGATCAAAATTTTAGTAAGCTTGGTAATCCTGATAACTATGCAGGTGTTGCCAAAATCACAGACTTCCAAAATCAGGTGGATGATTTTTATACCAAGCTTGGCTCCCAAGCAAACGACTACCGTATTGCTCTAAAAATTGATGATAAAGAAGTCAAAATTGTGAAAGACTTAGCAACAGGTCAGGAGATGTCGGTCTTTTATAAAAACGGTACTTATAGTGATGAAGCAGGTAACGCCATTGCTAAATCCAAGCTTAATTTAAAAAACGAACGCCCCATGATGGTGATTGCCGTTCCTGATAAAAACGGCATTCCGCGGGCCGTTACAGCTGATTATGATTTCTTGGCCTTTGGTTTTCAAAGCCCTCTTGAAACACCAAAATTTAGCGAAGCAACAGGTTATGTAACTGACACGCAGAATCGTGTTATTAAAGACAGCAACGAAGCGATACGCAAAGCCACAGGCTACACAGGAGACGTGAGTCATCACGGGCCTGAAGCACAGTATCCGTTTTCACCCGGTGCCCTACAACAAGATGAACGGGTATTTTCTATTGATTTAAGTGCACCCAACGGCGTGGTTGAAATTCCACGGTGCGATATGGAATGCATGATCAAGTGGTGCGATACAAATTCGTCTTGCAAAAAATTCGGGTACCCACACACACCCGTTTGCAATCCAAAAAACCCATTTCCGCCTTGCATTCCGGTGGATGTGAACCGTCTTTATAAAGACTATGTACACAACCGCCGGTTACATGGCTATAATTTATTTCCCAATAAAAAATGGGGATGGGGAGACTACAACCTAATGGGTGGTTGGACGCTCACTAATTTTGTGGATATTCCAGTTAGTGTTAAAGCAGCGTATCTCTCCTTAAATGCGTTAGATAGTGCCGTAAAAAACAAGATAGAAAGTGCTAAAAAGAGTGGCTATGAGTACTTTCTTAAAGGAACGCTTGAGGCATCCTTAAAATGCCCTGCCGGCAAAAAAGCCAGTGACTTTATTGAGGAGGGTCAGTAGATGAAAAATACAATACGCTTCAATACAATATCCAAACGGACTCTCTCATTTATTCTGGCACTATTATTTATGGCAATGCCTGTTTTCGGATTGATTGGTAACCAGGCTTACGTCAACGCACAGACTCAAACATCAACAAAAACCCCCACACCAGGTGTCACCCTTGAGTCTCTTCAAAAAGAACTAACACAGCTTGAAGCGCAACTGCCAAAATACACCACCCTTGAAACACCCTTAAATGAGCGTGAAGCCTATGCAAGAAAAATCATTGATCTCCTTAAGAAAATTGCTATTCTACAAGGCGAAGAAGAAAACGAAGACACGCTTAATAATGGAAAGCTAGGTAATGGCAAAGAACGTGTACTGGTATTAACGGACATTTTATACGATGGCAAACCACATAAAAAAGCGGGCTATACTAAAAAATACTGTGGTGGTAATGAGTGTGCTAAAAGTTCAACAACCAACACCGTAAGAGTAGAAGAGTATCCCAGCGTTATTCGTCCCGGTGAAGCGTTTGATGTGATGGCATCCAACACCGTTCAATATAAAAAAATAGCCAATCGAGGAACAGCAACAAGTAATGCCTCTGTTCGTATTGATATTGCTGTTAATAACGTACGTGCTAACGCCCTGAAAAAGATGGGTGATCAACTTGGTGGTGGCAAATTTGTTAAAGAAGCATATGACGTTAAAGGCCGCACATCATTAAGAATGAGCTTTACGCCCCTTCCAACTCAGAACGGAGCTCAGCAAGCAACAACAGCAGGATATAAATTCTCCTCTGTCAAAATCGAAGGCATACACGTTAATAATACCCCTGCCCGTGTTGGCGATAAAATCATCATTGCAATACCTAAAGCAGATCAAACTCTGGCCGACCCCATTGGCGTTATCATTGATATGGATCCATTACGATTTATTTATAAATGGAGTGATCCCGATACGCAACCCCTCAAGGCCGAAGCCATCCCTGCTGATTCAAGTGGTACTGATTCAGTAGCTAGTGAAAACAATGACGGAGAAAATAACAACTCAAATCCAAATAACAACAATGAAAACACAATCGCTTCAAATAGTAATGGTTCAAACGGGAATGATTCAAGTCAGAACCAAAACCAAGCAGATGCTAATGCACAGCGTTCACCCAACGATCCAAAAGTACAGGCACTGATTACGCAATGGATTAACTCTGCCGAACCACCTGAAAATGCAACCGAAGGCGCAAGTCTAAACTATGAACCGTGGGGACGTGTTCACGGCACAACCGAAACGGGTGTCATCACCTTAAACGGAAACCCTGATTACGCTAGTAGCTACCCCTCTCATTTTGAGTATCTGTGGGAGGTAAAAGATAAACTAGATTCGGTGGATCATTGTACATTGAGCGAATACGTAAATACAAA
>CAYGPY010000104.1:8858-9123 GCA_964351765.1 uncultured Vampirovibrionales bacterium | reverse complement strand
GTTAAAAAAGTCGTTTAAGTCGTAAGGGGTAAAAGTAGTCGTTTGGAGTCGTTTGGAAGTAGTCGTAAAATAAAGCTTTTGAAAGCGTGCTCTTTGGTAAATGCTCTTTGCTCTCTGTAAATGCATAAAAACAATCAAGAGGGTTTTGATGCTAATTTGTAACAGGGCTGTTACAAAAAACAGAACAGAAGGTCGAAACCCGTCTGTTCTGTTGATGTGTATGGATGCTTATAATTTGGTGATTTACTGGTTATTAATCTAGGAA
>CAYGPY010000104.1:7127-8848 GCA_964351765.1 uncultured Vampirovibrionales bacterium | reverse complement strand
CGATAGGTTTTAACCGTTTCTGGATTAATGGCCACCCAAGCGAAGTTCGACTCGTCGCCGTCCTTCATTTTTGGAATACCCGTTACATACGTGCCACCGTAGCGACCGCGCGTAAAGGTAACCAGTTTTTCCTTGGCTAGGTTTTGCAGTGCCTTGCGAACGGTGTTGCTACTTACATCAAGTTCATCAGCAAGATGACCCATTGCAGGTAACTTATCACCAACGGCATAGTTCTGCTTGATCATTGCCTTGAGGTGCAGTTCTACTTTTTCATAGTTGTAGAAGCTCGCATCTTCAGCCGGTACAAAGATATTGTCCATGCCATCGTAGAACTTGCTCGCATCAGGCTTACGCATAATATACGTACCGTAACGACCACGTTTACTGCGGATGATACCCTGATCACTCAGGCGCTTCATTGCGTCATGCACGGTTTTGATGCTGACCTTAAACACATCGGAAAGCTCCAAGTGTGATGGTAGCTTGTCGTTCACGTCATAGTTTTCGGCAATCAGTGCTTTTAAATCACGTTCAAGCTGATCAATCAGCGTTTCGGATTCAATGGCAATGTTGGCAACCGATGACTCATCAGGTATAACACACAGTGCCCAGTTGGCTTTGTTGCCACGGTTACCGAGTGTTTTTAGAATGCCGATACTTGATAAGAATTCCAGCGCTAAGCGTGTTGTGTTTGGCGCAGAACCAATTGTTTTGGCAATCTCACGTGCTGAAGGTAACGTTTGACCGGGTTCAAGATCCATTGAAAGAATGAGTTTCTTAACGGCTTCAACGGCTTGATCGCGCTTTGATGTTTGTTTGCGCATACGGTTTTTAGGATTGTCGTGATCGCGTACCAAGGTACCGATACGTTGCTTTGATTCAACAAAACCATCATCCTCAATATAACGAATGGCGTTTTGAACCGTACCCACACTGACGCCAAGATGCTTGGCAATATCGCCCTTGCGAGGCAATAAGTGTGATTCGGTTAAGTCGCCAGACTTAACGCCGCTTTCAATATAGTTTTTCAACCATTGCGCAATCAAGGTGTCCTTAGTGGCACCGGGTGCGTGAAAGTCGGGTGTTTCTTTTGGCAGTGCGGAAACCTCAATGCGAGTCAGTTGTGACTTGCTGACGTTTTCCAGTTCGCCGTACCCAAGCGATTCTTCCACCGTGTTAATGTCGGGCGCAGCGGTGTTGATGCTGCCACCTTGGTGGTAGATGCTTTTGTCTTTGTTTTTAGTTTCTGAATTTGAAATAACCATGCCTGTTGTATCCTCCCCTGATGTCCGAAATTCGAGTAGTTCTTACGTTATAAACAAAATCAAAATCTAGCCACTGTTGAGTGGTTAGCACGATTCTGTTTCCGGTTCAGTGTTTGTCCCTATTGTGTGATTGTTTTCCACTGTTGTTTTTCTGTGTGATACGAAACAAAAGATGTGACTTCCGAGTGAGTTGCTGTGACGTATGTTGAATCCCGTTCTTTATGACGATCTTGTCCGAGACTGAAATAAATAATAGTGATTCAATCACATCCCTTGTTTATATAAAAACAGTAAACCGGATTTTAGTGCTACTGAATTTGAGATCAGGACTTATGTGTGTAAAATGCATACTCCTGAGTGAGGTGCGTTACGAGTCAATAAGTTGTTATTAAAGCGTTTAGGACACGTTGTAAAATTACTTATTGTGTCGTAACCCGTCATTAACAATTAATGAGT
>CAYGPY010000104.1:6212-7117 GCA_964351765.1 uncultured Vampirovibrionales bacterium | reverse complement strand
GGATTAATATGTGTAAAATGCATACTCCTGAGTGAAGCGAGTGACGGACTGATAAGCTTGTGTTGAAAGGGCTTTTAAACCATTCATAATCAAGCTTATTGTGTCGTAACCCGTCATTAACAATTAATGAATAAGGTTAGTGTAGAAAAAACACGATAAGCATGCAAGGTGTTTTTAAAAAAACATTCAAAAAACTAAAAAAGCACTCTGCGCGAGGCAGTGAGTGCTTTTAAAGGTAATAAAGGGGTGTTTTCTGGTGTTTTAAGAGATTTTAAACTGGGATAACTTACGGGATTCCGCATCTTTTCTCAGTCGTTCCAGAATGTAAGAAGGCATCGTAAGACGTGAATAGGCTTTTTCATAGGACTCTGGTGGTCCGTGGAAGTCGGTACCACCGGTCACTACTAGATCTAAGCGTTCAGCCAACATACAGTGATATTGAATGATACCCGGAGAATGACTACGGTGATAAGCTTCAAGCCCGCGCAAACCGTAGTGCATTAACTCTTTAGATAAGGATTCAATGATTTCCATATCCCCAGGATGCGCAATAACAGGCACGCCGCCACTTTCATAAATGGCTTCAACCGCTTCATGAGGCGGCACCGTGTCGCGCTTGACGTAGGTTTCGCAATTGGGCTTTAGATACGTGCTAAAGGCTTCAGAGATGGTTTGGACTTGGCCATTCTCAAGCAGGGCTTGAGCCACGTGAGGGCGACCCAGTACACCAATGTGGCTAGCTTTGGCCACAATGTCTTCATAGCTGATTTTAATACCCGCTTTGCGCATCTTGGTGCTCATCTCTTGCATCTGCACAACACGACTATCACGGTGTTTGGTGATTACTTCTTGCAGCAATTCATCATCGGGATCGATGAAATAGCCCAGCACATGGATGTCATTAC
>CAYGPY010000104.1:0-6202 GCA_964351765.1 uncultured Vampirovibrionales bacterium | reverse complement strand
CCCAACGGGTGTTGATTTCAATACCGGGAATAATCTCAAGATCTTTGCCTTCGGCTGCTTTTCGCGCCACTGGTAACGATTCCACATTGTCGTGATCGGTAATGGCAATGGCCTTAACGCCTTGGGCAATGGTGGCATCGACCAATTCTTCGGGGGTACATGTTCCGTCGGAATAAATCGTGTGCATATGTAAATCAAGCATAATAAGGGTGTGCTTTCTATGGTTTAAAAACAGATTTTAAAGTGTGGCTACAACACGTCATCCCCAAAAGGTTTCACCGAAAGAATCAAACCAAGTTAAGATTTGACACCCATGTGAAGGGGGTTAACGTGTTTTTTGCATCATTAAAAAAACGATGCTGCGTTTAGTGCTAGGCAGATGAGCGCATTTATTTTAAATCCTGTATTACTAAGTGACCTAACTAATAACAGCATAACGTATTTTGCAATGCTTTTCTAGCCCTTAGAGAGAGGATTTACAGATGAATTTTTAGAGTGCTTAAAAAGGAGTTTGTCTTTAGCTAAAGGAATGGGTAGTCGTTCTTAGTCATAAATTCAGATAGTGTGGTGACGATGTCGTCTTTCTCTAAAATGAGCACCGAGCGTTGATAATCATCGAGGTGCCATACGCCTTTGGCGTCTTGATGATTGAGGTAAATGTCGTAGGCAAAAGGCTCAGAGAGTTCGTCTTTGGTGTGTAGTGAGCGCAAACGGTACTCTAGGTGGGTTTCGCCTTGGGTGCGCTCGTTCCATTCGTCTTCTAAATACAGATCAAAGCCGATTTTTTGAACATAAAACTGGCTGTTAAACCAGTCTCTAAGGGCATTTAAGGCCAAATAAAGATCGTCACTCGAATGCAATTTGGCGTGCATCTGGGCGGTTAACTCAGCGTGGGTGTATTGAATGAGTTGTTCGGCGTAAGGCAAAGGTGGCCTCTTTCCTCGTTTTGTATGTCGTGTTTTTGATGTATAGTCTAGTGTGAAAAGGACTTGCGTCTTTTTTACTTCTTTCACTCACCACAAACGCGTATCGTGATTACAAGATCGTGACTTAGCATTAAGTCTACCGTAATTACGCCAACCTAGAAAGCAAGCCGATGACAAACAACGAGACATTAGATGCTTCGAAGCCAACAGACTTAACCGATGTTCAGGGACTTGAAGATACCCGTGGTATTGCCTTGAATTGGGTCGGAATTCGAAACGTGGCAATGCCGATTCAGGTGATGCAAAAAGAAGGCGGCACTCAACACGTGAAGGCTACATGTATGTTGAGTGTGGGCTTGGCCAAAGAGCATAAGGGTACTCACATGTCGCGCTTTGTCGAGCATCTGAGCCAGTGGCGTAAGGACAACGTGCTGACACTGAATTTAAAAGCGTATTTAAAAGAGATGCAAAAACGCCTGAATGCCCCATCGGCTCAAGTGGAATTGAAGTTTGATTACTTTATGGAAAAGGCGGCACCAGCTACCAAGCAAACCGCTCCTATGGCATATGGCTGTCGTTTAAAGGGTATTATCTCGCCAACCGATGAGTATCAGTTGGTGTTGGGTGTCACGGTTCCAGTTACCACGCTATGCCCGTGTAGCAAGCAAATCAGTAAGTACGGTGCCCATAACCAACGTAGCCACATTCGAGCCACCTTAATTGTGGACTCGGGCAGTGAGCAGCCTATTGTGTGGTTGGAGGATGTTATTCGTGATCTCGAACTCACTGCGTCTTGTCCTGTGTTTCCATTACTAAAACGTCCTGATGAAAAATGGGTGACCGAAGAAGCGTTTGAAAACCCAAAGTTTGTTGAAGACGTGGTGCGTGATGCTACAATTTTATTGCGTGAAAAAGAAGGCATTACGGGCTTCCACCTTGAAGTTGAAGCCTTTGAAAGTATTCACGATCACAACGCATGGACCGAGCATCATGAGAACTTTAACTTGATTGAATAGGGTTTCATATTTGAGTGTTCAACGTCTTATCGTTAGAGAGGGAAAAGGCCTTTGCCTGCTGCAACGTCACAATCAAATCAAGCCAACGATTCATCAGCCTTAACCATTGTGAAGCGGGTGAAGTTTTCTTCAGCGCATTTTTTTTACCTGCCTCATTTAAGCGATGCCGAAAACAAAGTGCGCTTTGGTCCTACTAGTAACCGTAATGGCCATGGTCATAACTACGAGTTAGAAGTGACCTTGGGCGGCCCGATGAACGATCAAACAGGGATGTTGGCCAATTTGATTGATGTGAAAGTGGTGCTCAAAAAAGCTGTGATCGATCGCTTTGATTTTAATAGCCTCAATCATGACGTGCCCTTTTTTAAAGAGAATTTGCCCACGCTTGAAAATCTAAGTGTGTTTATTTGGGCGTTGATTGAGCCTGAATTTAAAACGATGGGCCTCACATTAGTGCAGGTTCGCGTTAAAGAAAGCGATGATCTGATGATGGATTATCGTGGTGAGGCGTTTGACGCACTGTCAAAACAACTTCAATTATCAACGTACTTAAACTGATTTAAACGGGAACACAATACCAATGCTCTATATGACAAGAAAATATGATTTCTGCGCCAGTCACCGGTTGTATAACCCTAATTTTAGTGACGAGAAAAACCAAACGGTTTTTCGTGAATGTAACAACCCCAATGGACACGGGCATAACTATGAGCTTGAAGTAACGATTGCAGGTACACCGGACGCTGAAACGGGTATGGTGTATGACCTGTGGGAACTCGATCAACTGGTTCAAAAAGAACTGATCGCCCATGTCGATCATAAGCATTTTAACTTGGATGTGCCCTTTATGACCGATATTATTCCTACGGCAGAAAACATTGTGCTGGCATTTTGGAATCAATTGCTCCCTGTGTTTGAATCAGTTGAGGGTGTGAGCTTAAATAAATTGCGCCTGCTTGAAACCAAAAACAATTATGCTGAAATTACAGCACGCTAAATCAAATCATTAAAAGGATACTCTACTTATGACCACATCACCTGTAGCCATCATTACGGGCGCTAGCCAAGGATTAGGAGCAGCCATTGCAACACAACTGGCCGGTGAAGGGTACCAGTTGGTGTTGGCTGCCCGCAATAAAACCAAGTTAACCGCGTTGGCCGAGAGCTTAAACGATCAAACCACTTGCGTGGTGGTGCCTACGGATGTGAGTGTCTATCAAGATGTGTGTGACTTAGTCAAAGCTTCAATGGACGCGTTTGGACGCATTGATGTGTTGATTAACAATGCCGGTGTGGCTCCTAAGGTCAGCTTGTTTCAAGAAACCAGTGTTGAAGACATCGATCGCACCATTGATGTGAATGTAAAAGGCGTGATGTATGTCATGCGTGAAGTGATTCCCGTGATGGTGTCTCAGCAGTCGGGTACGATTATCAATATTAATTCGATTGCTGGTGAAACGGCGTTCCCTTATTGGGCAGCGTATGATGCCTCTAAATTTGCCTTGCGTGCCTTAACCGATGCCATTGCTGATGAGCAACGCAGTAATAACATTAAAGTGGTGGGCGTCTATCCCGGGGCTGTAAACACCCCTATTTGGGAAGGCTTGGAGTTGGAGCATGAACCCAGTCGTGAAGGGATGCTCGATCCTGAAACGATTGCCGAGGCAATCTCCTATATCTTGAAACAGCCTGCCAAGGTGCATATTCCTCGTATTACCTTATCGCCTTTAAAGCCTGCTTTGTAAGGCAATAGAAAAGGTATAATAGAGAGATGACTTCCTCGGGTTTACTATCTGAGGTGAGAAAGATGATTAAGAGAGGGAATGCCTAAATGAGTTCTGTTTTAGAATCGGTTTTAAGTGAGTCTCAACAAGTCTTTGTGGCACAGTTGGACACTGCCTTTAAAGAGAGTAACCGTGATTTTGCACGGGCATACTATTTGTTTTCGACGGCAAAGCTTAGTGATACCTATAATTCACAAGAAATTTATGAGCGCTATCCGATTCTCACAGATGAAAAAACCTTCCAAGAACTAAAAGTAATGTACGACGCTCATCCTGATAATGAAGATATCACCCGCCTATTTACCAATGTGCTCAACAGTTATGTGGGGAGTCAACTGGCTGAAAAATCAGACGCCTTTCAAAATTTAAAAAACCAATTGCGTGTGGATGTCTCTGAGCTCGCGTTGATTGATGAGCAAGGTAAATCGATTGAGAGCCTACTGTATGAAGATATTTCTGAATGGCTGAAAAAGCTCGATGATAAAAACAAGCGTCAAAAACTTTATGGCACCATGGCCAAAGCCCATAAAGAATCTTTGGCCCCTACTTTTATTGAATTGTTTGAGGCCGAAAATAAGTTCTTAGCCAAGCTGGGTTATCCTGATGTGGTGCAGTTTTATAGCCAAACCAGTGGACACAATTTACGAGCACTTGCCGATACGGGTAAAAAACTCGTGGCTGAAACGCAAGATTTATACACAGAACGGATGGGATCGTTTTACACGCAACGTACAGGGCATCAATTTTCTGAGGCGACGCGTGCGGATATCTCATACGTGCTTAACGGAAAATCACCGGATATGGCCACCATTGATGAACGCTTCCCTGAAAGTAATATGTTGCCCCTGGCAACCAAAACCTTTGATGGTTTGGGTTTGAATTTCTCAGGTATTGCCACCTCGGTTAATTTCCCTGACTTAAAGACCTATGACACGGTTGTAGTGGATGTGACCGATAGTGAGGAAGGCGGGAAGACGCCACGTATTTTGTTGGATATCACCAAGCGTGAAGGCAAACGCTCACGGGCTTTTGTGTACCCTGCCGTGGTGCCTTCAGAAATTTATTTATCCGTTAAACCCGAAGGTGGTTTGGATGACTATTCGGCGTTCTTTCACGAATCGGGCCACGCGCAGCACTTTGCCTATGAAGATGCCAAATTAAATTTTATTTGGTCTTTAATGGGCAATAACACCACCACAGAAGCCTATGCCTACTTGTTTCAAAATTTATTTTTAAATCGCCATTGGCTTCAAACCATGGCGGGTTTATCTGAAGATGAAGCCAAACGTGTTGTACAACGCGGTGCTTTAAATGACTTATATATGTTACGCCGATACGCGAGTAAAATGCGCTTTGAAGCAAAACTCTACACCGGTGTGAATGATGAGGGTTATACCTACGATGACAAAGGCCATCTCTATGCATCGCTATTAACTGAGGGCGGTGGCTTTGTGTATGATGCTGATGGTTGGTCGCGTGATGTGGATGCGGGTTTTTATGTGGCCGATTACTTTACGGCGTGGACGCTCGAAGCCCAATTGCGGGATTATCTTTGCCAGCACTTTGGCACGCCTGAATTAAAAGGCGAAAATTGGTATCAAAATCCAGAAGCCGGCGCCTTTTTAAAAGCATTATGGAAAGATGGGAATTTACCACAACGCGAGTTATGTTCTCGTATTGGCTTTGAAAATCCTAATGACATCGAGCCTTTGGTTCGATGGATGAACTATAACCTGAATTAAGATTATTATTTCTGATTAAAATAAGTAAGGAAAAATTACATGAGTGCGGATGTATCCAACGTCGTCACCGAAGCAGCGACCTATACGCCTTTAACGGTAGAAATGCTAATTCTGTTATTGAGTATTGCTTCGGCGGTGTTTATTGCTGTGAAGCGACTGAATTTTCCGTACACAATTGGTCTTGTGTTGGTTGGGTTGGTGCTCAGTCAAATTCATGTGCTGCCACCGGTGGAACTGACACCGTCACTCATTCTGTTTATTTTCTTGCCGGCGTTGCTGTTTGAAGCAGCGTGGAACTTGGATATTGATCACCTCAAAAGTAATTACCTGCCTATTTCTTTAATGGCACTCGTTGGTGTGTTGCTTTCAAGTGGTGTGATTGGGGTGAGCTTACACTTTTTATCAGGCTTACCTTTGGTGACCAGTTTATTGTTTGGCGCCATGATTTCAGCCACCGACCCTGTGAGCGTGCTGGCACTATTTAAAAAGCTGGGCTTGGATCATCGCTTATCAGCTATTGTTGAGGGCGAAAGCTTATTCAATGATGGCACCTCCGTTGTGGTGTTTAAAATTTTATTGGCCTTTATTTTAATGGGTGGTGTGAGTTCAGGGGTTGATATCTCTACCTTTTTAGCTGGTGGTTTTGTACAGTTTGTGATGGTGGTTGCCGGTGGTGTACTAACCGGTGGCGTGTTGGGTTATGTGTTTAGTTATTTAACCGGCCAATTTAACGA
>CAYGPY010000103.1:0-9153 GCA_964351765.1 uncultured Vampirovibrionales bacterium | reverse complement strand
CATGGTAATTGCAGCTCCAGAAATAGCTACCGTTGCGTTTTTCAATTTCAGACGATCTTCCCACGGTTCCACGCCATTTGCTTTGGCCACAGGCCCCCAAAAGCCCGGTGGGCGCACGGTTGTGTAGAACTTGTTCAAGACCTCTGGTGTTTCTGGACCAAACATATAGGCCGCTATAATCCCACCTAAGGTAGAAACCACAGCCAATACAATCAAACGAATGGCATCGTGATCGGCCAACGTGCCGAGTAAAAATGGGGCTAACATTAACGAGATAAGAATCGTCGTGATTTCAGACCAAGCATTAATTCGCCACCAAACCCAACGAAGAATTAAAATTACACCCAAGCCAGCACCCAGTAACAGACTGACTTTCCAAGCTTCTTGAATCGATGACAGTTGCGTCATAATGGCCAGAGCCAAGAATAAAATCATCACGTTTGAAATACGTGCCACCCAAACCAACATTTTTGGATCCGGATCTTTTTTCAAAATCGATTCGCAAATAATACGTTTGAAAATATCGTTCGTCCAATACGATGATCCCCAGTTTAAATGCGTATCCACAGTGGATCCCAATGCGGCCAACATCCCTGTGATCAACAAGCCCATCAAGCCCACAGGCATTAATTCCACAATGCCTCTGATGTATGTGGCCTCACGTTGTGCTGTAAACACGCCTTCGGATAGTGATAAATCAGGCTTAAACAAAACCAATAAACCCACACCAATAATGACCCACAGCAAACTTCTTAAGACAATCTGAAAGAAGGTAAACAGCAAGGCCGCAATCTTAGCATCCTTCTCTGAACGACACGCCATGGTACGTTGCGCCAAATAGCCTGTGCCATCCGAGTTGATTTGCGCAATCCATTGAATGGCAAGCAGCGTCACCAAGCTCCACGTCACGTCTTTGGCTTCACCTGGGGTAAAGGCTAAAATCTGATCGGCCGTCATACCCATCGGGCCTTGTGTGGCAAACATGGTTTTTAACGTCACAATCATCGCATGCATACCACCGGTGGCATCAATCAAAAACCACGCAAACAGGGCGGTACTCACCATCATTAGGCCAAACTGAAAGATATCCATTTTAATAACATTACGCAAGCCACCCGTAGTACTGTAAAACGTTGTTATCATTGCAATACAGATAATCGAGATCAAATTATTCGCTGAATGCAACCAGTCTAATTGCGTCACGACACCCTCATTCGCCACAACCGTAATGGGTGTTCCAATCATCGTAACAAGGTTATAAAACGGCTGATACACCATCTCTGGTAACCATTCATGCCAGATTAAGAACGGTTCCGTTATTCTTGTAGCAGCTAGCATCACCATCGCTAAAACCGTGCAGTTAAAGATAGTTCCTAAATAAATGGCCTTAAAGCCTCTCAGCATCAAGGCGGGCTTAGCCCCATAACGCAACTCGGTGAGCTCCGCATCAGTAATCACATTGGCCCGACGCCAACAAGCCGACAGCAAAAAACCGAGCAATAAAAAAGCCAAGCCATACACCCACAAACGCCAAAGCGAAAACACGCCGGCCGTGGCAATTAAGCCCGTTACCATTAGGGGTGTATCGGCAGCAAACTGTGTGGCCGCCATACTAACGCCAGCTTGCCAGCCGGGTAAAGAACGGCCAGCCAAAAAATACTCTTCAAGGTTATTGGTGGATTCTTCCTTGGAGTTAACGCCCGTATAAATAGCATAAAGAATATAAGAGCCAACAATGGCGATATCAATGGGATTCATGAGGTAAGATAATCCTGATTAATTTGTAAAATAACAAGCCCATCCTACCGCACACATACAAAAGAATCAGCCATTATTTACAAGTGTAGTAGCTGATTTGTATTCTCTTGAAGCATCCCGTAAAGCTGCTTTATAGCGGTTTCACTACTTACAACCACCAAACTTCCCAACTCACGTGCCGTATCAATAACACGTTGAAAAAGAACAGAAGTAATATCCATCGTCAAAGTACGGAGTTCATCGTATGCCATATCGGCCTCAGTCGCGTTCATTGAAGGTTGAAACTTCTCGATTAGATCTTTAGCACGAACTTCATCTGCACCATCCACAATAAAGGTCATACCTGCAAATTCACCCAAAGTCATTTCATGCGTAATTTTATCAGTCACATCAAACTTCTCAGGATCATTGCCTGTAATTTTAGCGTAAGCAGCACGGCTGTGTACTTTCGTATATCTTGATAGTGCCGAGATATCTTGACTCGTTCTTTTTGGAATCAGATACACATTACCAAATTTAGGCTGAACTGGATTCATGGTTAATTTTCTTTCGATTTTTATGAGATCCATTTTACTACAAGGTAAATACAAAACAAAGAACAACGTCCGATAATATGTATTATGTTAGAACACGACAAAGTAAACTATCAGGTCATATTGCTACCCCTTAAAAAACAATGACTCTTTCTTTTATCTGATTATTACAATTCATTCAAGTTTTCCCCGCAGGTGCCGATGATTTATATGTAGGATCTAAAAGCACGATTAAGGAACACTGAATGAACGATGACACTCTGGGCGAGTTGAAGGAAGATGAGTTAACAACACGAGCCTTAGAAGAACCCGATAATCAAGAGCAAACCACCATGAATTGGGCCGTTGGCATTACAGCGAGTCTGGTATTTATCGGTGCATCCATTGTCACGGTAGTCGCTACAGTACTACACATGTATTTTTATCTGCCAATCAACAGCTATGATAGTTTCTTATCGAGTAATCACACCAAAACCTATAGTGTTTTTAGCCCTGAGTTTATTGACTTTAACACCTTTAGTACCGCCAAAATCGCGTTATCTGGAAAAATCGATACGGCTAAAACAGCCAGTGACCGTATCGAAGCACAGTTCTTATACGCACAACTGCTAGATACCCTTGACGATGATAGTGAGGCGCTTAAGGCCTATGACACGTTTATCACTGAGGCAAAAGGGACGTGGTATCAGAGTTTGAAGTATGAATTTATGAAAGATGATGCGTACTCGGCAAAGGCAATTATCTACTACGAACAAGGCGAGTTGGATAAAGCCCAAGCTGAAATCGACACTATTCTTGATTTTGAGAACGTCAGCAACGCAAAAATGGTGGCTCTTATTTTTGAATTAGCTGAAAACCCCGACTCTGCACACACTCACTTTATGCTGGGCAAAGCCTTTAAGGAGCAGCTTAAGTTGAACCAAGCCCGTAAAGAGTTTGATTTGGCCTATGCTAACGCCACAGATCCGCAATTTAAAACGATTGTGGGCAACTACCGTACAGCACGCATGCCTCATAGTGAGTTCAGCCTAACACCAACAGGTCGGTATTATGCATTAATGGCTGATGCGCAAGATAAAGATATGGCGGCAAATAACGATCATGTTCTTCAACAACGCACACTCATCCTTTACAGAAAGGCGCTGAAAGAGAATCCTGGCTACGTTTGGGGTTATCATCACCTTGGGCTGCACTATATGGAGCAAAAGCAATTTAAGCAGGCAGCGAGCTACACCAAAAAAGCACTCAAGCTTGATCCAGACTACTACTTGGCCCACCTGACACTGGCCGATATCGAAATGGAGCAAGATCACTACCAAAAGGCGATTCAGCACTTTAATAGAGCCCTTAGTATCATTAAAACCTATAATGATCCGTCTCATAAGGCGCTGGTGGCAAACATCCAGAATCAAATTGGCTATAGCTTGGAATCCGTACATAAAAACCAAGAAGCGATTAACTACTACAAGCAGGCAGCCGAAATGAGTGAAGAGCTCATCAACATTGGTAATGTCACCTATGATGAGACGCATCTTCTCTCATGCAAGGAAGATCTTTACTACGCAAGTAACTCATTAAAGAGGCTATTGTCTCAATAATTTTGAATTGCCTATCATTTTTAAATTCACGCATAAAAGTTACGTAATCACACCTTTGTTTTTTACGTAACTTTTACACATTAAATTCACGTATTTATTTACGTCTTATTACGTAAGAATATACGTAATTATTTAGCGTGAATTCATTAACACATCATTTTAATTTCACGTTATAATAGTGTAAGTATTATACGGAAATGAGAGATAAGTTCAGGGAGACTTTTATTATGGCCAAACAATCAGCATCCAAAAACAAGACTAAGAAACAAGTAATCGCATCTAGCATATGTGACTCTAAACATCTGGAATCAATGCTCAAGCAAGCCGAAGACGAGCTCGAATGGCTAGAGCCTAAAATATCAAAGCTGGAAGCGCAGATTGAAAAACTGGCAGAGTTACGTCATCAAAAACAAAAGCTCATTACATTAAAATTAAGTTTAAAGTCAATTTTAAGCACATTTGAATCTGAAACCGATGACGATAAAAAATCACGTATTCAAGCCTTAGTTCACGTATCAGAGAGCGTAAGAAAAGACGTGACAAAAAAGCGTGACGATTTTACTACAGGCATAACTAAAACTATTAGCTCTCAAATTGAGCAAACTTATGCTGAAAAGAAGGTGATGGAGAATCGCAATTTTTATCCTGATAAAGCCTTTAATGAGGCGGGCGAGTACCTGAAGCGCAAAACCAGCTTTAACTACGAGATCTTTAGAGCTGTTGTGTTTAGTGGTGGGCAGGCCAGTACCGATGAAATTAAGCGCTATCTGATTGAAAATAACATTAAGATGCCCGGAAACGGAAAATCAGTGAGCGAAGTCCCTAAGACAGATTTATCCTCTCGCATCAATTACCTTGTGCGCAAGGGGTTGTTAACATCTACAGGGCGAGGCCAGTTCATGAGTCTTGTGGGCTGGGAGCAGAGCTAAATGAAAAAAACGGTTCCAATATTAATAGAAATCATTTTTATTTTATTCCTACTAGGTATGATAGCTGAAAAAACACCTTATTAAATCCTATCCAGCCTTTGCTCCATCTCTTTGAGGGGCATGAGGTCGCCTCGTTCGCTGGCGACTTGGATTCCTTTTTTGTAGGTCTCTTTGGCCTTCTCTAGTTCTTTAGTGGCTTCTAGGGATTTTCCTAAGCTTAGGTACGCCACCGAGTGCTTGGGTTGGGCGGCGATGGTTTTTTCGAAGGCAGGGATGGCTTCCTCGTAACGGTTTAGTTCTAACAGCGCACTGGCCAAGCCAAAGTTGCCTAGGGCATCCTCAGGGTTAAATTTCAGTGCGTCTTGAAACATCGTCACGCGCTCTTCCATTTGTTTTTGCTTGGCCTCTTCTTGTGCCTTGCGCTCGGCATCAAGCTTTCCCAAGTCAAACCCCGATGCCTTGGCTGCATTACGCATTTTGGCAATGGTGGCTTGGGCTTTTAATTCTTCGGCCTTGTCTTTATCCCCCTTGCGCAACCAATAAATACTTAAGTTGGTGTGCGCCATAATATGATTTGGCTCGGCCTCAATGATCGATTCCATCAAGGCAATGGCTTCATTCAAGGTAGGCGTATCTTCAAAAGCATCTGGCTGGCGCCCCAAAATTGCACCAAGTGCCTCCTTAGCGTTCAACGCCTCATCGTGATCAGCAGGCAACAACGCCACGGCCTCACGCAAACTTGCAATTGCACTGGTGTCATCACCTTTAGAAAAAGCCGTCAACCCCGCCTGTAATTTTGCTTCGCCCAACTTCGAATCCAAACCAAGCACCGAGCCTGTGGATGCATTTTCAATAAAGGGCAGCGTTTTTACCCTCAAACTAACGGGTTTGTCTTCAATCAATACCGATAAGGTTTGCCCCGCTGTGCGGTGTGCTTTGTTCAAATACGCCACGCCAATCCAAGCATCCAACGGCTCGCTATAACAATGGGATCGCAGTGAGCCAATCGTTTTGCCATCAAGCATCAATGCAGCAGGAACCGAAAACGCTTCAGTCAATGGCTCGGCAAACACCACACCTGACGTATGTTTTTGCGGACTGCCATACGTTTTAATACGTGCAATAACCTCTTGGCCGAGATAACACCCCTTGTCATAACTCACGGCGCGCGTCTCATATCCGGTTTCGGGCAACATGGTGTCGTGATCATAATCCACCCCAAAGCGAAGCAACCCGGCCTCTAAGTGCATACGGTTAAACGAAGTTGCATCAAGCATTTGAGCATCCTTGAAACGCTCAATATCAGAAGTATCACCAATAATAAAACCAGCTAAACCCAGCCCACTACAAGTACCCGACTCTTGAAATAAAACCGTCGAGGTATCAGACAACGTCACTGAACTCATCAAAGCAGTAACGCTAGATTCAGAGAGAAAAGTCAAATTATTACTATAGATATAATTTACAGGTAACTCCAAAACAGTAAACGTCACTTGTGCCATAATCCGAAACATCTCAAAATGCGAGATCAAAGCCTCACATTGCTCTTGCTCAAGCAGTAACCAAAAGCAATCATCAGAACGTTTCCAGCACGAAAACAAGCCCTTAATCTTCCCTTGACGATCCACAGCCGAAGCCCAACACCCCTGCTCAACAGAAAGCGAGGTAATATCTTGGGTGGTTTGATTATGCAAAAACGAAGCCGCGTCCGTCCCCGCCACTTCAAGCACAACCAAGTACGAACACGGATACGTCAAAACCGTTTCAGTAGAACAAGAAGCAGACAACGTCATAAAAAACTCTTTCTTATCAAAATCAATAAAATTAACATCAAATCATCCATTGTGACAACGGGGTGGGCTTTGGATCTTATTTGTTTAGCCGACAGGACGTCGGCGTGCGGTTGAGTTCGCAGGATGCGAGTACGAAACCGTAACAAATAAGATCCAAAGCTCACCCCGTCACCGAGCTATTAGCCTTGCATCAAATGAAAGAGCTACTCAGGCTTTCCATCAGGAAACGCTTCAGCAAGTACTTTTTCCATTTCGCCGTTGGCTGCCATTGGATCCAAGATATCGGTATCGCCATAAAATTTACCGTTGATGAACACCTTAGGCAATGTAGGCCAGTTGGTCATTTCACTCAATACAGCGCGTTTTTCGTTGTTGTGAAGTACATCAACCACGGTGAACGGGTAGCCATATTTTTCAAAGAACTGGCAGGTCTCCATGGTAAAGCCACACATAGGAACTTCTTTGGTGCCTTTGCCGTAGAACACAATTTTGTTCTCACTAATTTCTTTTTGAATCTCTTCTTTAAGGGTATCAAGGGTAGCTTGTTCAGACATGGGTCGCCTCCAGCGGTTAATTAGGTAACGTATACTTTAAGTTTACCCTTAATAGTAGGGCTTTTCAATATTCTTAATGTTCTTTTTCTTTTAACCCGCTTCAGCAGGGGTCGCGGTTGTAATTTCAGCAGCGTGAAGCTGACCTGATTCATAGACGGGCTTTAGTGCATCCATCACCGAACGGTGACGGTCCATAATGCCTTGGCCTTCAAAGTCATTGGAAATCACTGTCAAAATAAAGTGATCGCTTTGGCCTGTTTTGTCCATCATCATAATTCGAGCATCGGTAAACGATTGCTTGAGTAGTGATTCTAAATCAGCGGGATTAATCATAGTGGCATGGCTCCTTCGCCGTGTTCGGTACGGATTTTAAGACGGGCTTCCTCAAAGGCAACAATACCGCTCATCTGGCTCAGCGTATAGCCAACATCATCCAAACCGTTAACCATACACTCTTTGCGGTAACTATTGATCTCAAACGAAAACTCACCTTGGTTAGGCACGTTAACAACTTGTGCTGGTAAGTTAATGGTAACTTCAATCTTAGGGTCAGCTTCAACATCAGCCAGAAGTTTCATCACCACATCTTCAGGCAAAGCAATGGTCAACACACCATTTTTGAGGCTGTTGTTATTAAAAATATCAGCAAACGAAATGGCAATCACAGCAATAAAGCCGTAATCTTTCAATGCCCAAGGTGCGTGCTCACGAGAACTTCCACAACCAAAGTTATGCGCGGACACTAAGATTTTGCCGCCCTTGTATTGCGATTGATTGAGTTCGAACTCTGCTTTTTCACTGCCGTCAGCATTGTAACGAAGATCGTGAAAGAGTTTTTCACCCAATCCTTTTTTGGTGGTGCCCTTTAAAAACCGAGCCGGAATCACTTGGTCGGTATCAAGGTTATTGGCATTAAGTGGCACACACGTGCTGGTGAGCGTGGTGAATTTGGTTGCCTGTGGCGCGGTGGTTGTCATAATTAGCATACCTCCTGAGCAATAGAATCGGAACAGAGCTTGCGAACGTCGGTGAGTTCACCCGTTACAGCGGCTGCAACAGCCATCGGTGGACTCACTAACACCGTTCGGCCTCCGGGGCCTTGTCGGCCTTTAAAGTTTCGGTTACTGGTGCTGGCGCACAACTCGCCGGGTTGAATCTGATCGCCATTCATTGCAATGCACATACTGCAACCGGGTTCACGCCATTCAAAGCCTGCGTCTAAAAAGATTTTATCCAAGCCTTCTCGCTCGGCTTGCTCTTTAACCGGATAACTACCCGCTACAACAAGCGCCCGAACGGACTCTTTGACCTTACGCCCCTTGGCTACTTTGGCTGCATCACGCAAATCTTCGATACGTGAGTTGGTGCAACTGCCAATAAACACAACATCAACCGGCGTACCCGCTAAGGATTCACCTTGCTTGATTTGCATGTAATCACACGCTTCAATCAATTCGATTTTGTCATCGTCTGAGGTCATTTTATCCACAGTTGGCACAGGTTGAGAAACCCCTATGGCCATCCCTGGGTTAGTGCCGTAGGTTAGCATCGGTTCGATGTCTTCGGCTTTGAGGGTAATTCGATGGTCATATGACGCACCAGCGTCTGTTTTAAGCGTTTGCCAATATGCAACAGCCCTATCAAAGTCCTCGCCTTGTGGGGCGTATGGACGGCCTTTTAGATACTCGAAGGTGGTCTCATCGGGAGCGACTAAGCCCGCGCGCGCGCCACCCTCAATACTCATATTACAGAGCGTCATACGGCCTTCCATTGATAGATCCCGAATGGCTGACCCTGTGTATTCAAACACATAGCCTGTTCCGCCACCCACACCAATCTGGGCAATCACGGCTAAAATGATATCTTTGGCGGTCACAAACGGTGATAACTCACCTTCGACATTGACCTCCATGGTTTTAGAACGCTGTTGCAACAAGCACTGTGTGGCAAACACGTGTTCAATCTCGCTCGTTCCAATACCAAAAGCG
>CAYGPY010000102.1:0-9198 GCA_964351765.1 uncultured Vampirovibrionales bacterium | reverse complement strand
ATATAAGGTACGTGCTTGAGTTTGATCCATGGTGGATGAAGGCACAAATAAGCGGACGTCTTCCACCTTGCTATCAAATAGCGCAGCCTTTACATCAATGGGTGACCATCCTGTTTTATCGGCATACCAGATGAGTCCGGCAAAGGTGGCGAGCATAATCCCCACCCACACTAATTTTTGTAAACTTTTAAGCATATCCCGAGTTGGTTCTACCTTTATTTTGAAGAGCAACGTACTCATGATGGGTTAGTATGATGTTTAAAAAATTAAACAATGAAACTTCGTGTTTCGCCCTGCGTCATAAATAAGAACTGTGCTATAACTAGGCAAGAGCAAATGATGACGATGACTTAATTTTAAGTATCATAACATTCTCCCGTAAAGAATTAAACGTCCACTTTAGAAACAATAATCTAACCCCTGATCGGATTTGATATATGTTGACACTCCTTGTAAAACAATGCGCCGCATTGAGGCTGGTCCTAATGCAAACGATGGCGTTAGCCATGGCTTCACTGGTGACTTTGTCGGGGTTTGCATACGCTGAGAGTGTTTCTAGTAGTGAGTTAACGCGTCTTAAAACAGGCGAGGTGATTGTTCAAGAACCATCCAACAATCAAAAGCGCTCGGTGCCCTATGTGACGGCAAAGGTCTACATTAAACAATCGCCTGATAAAGTGTGGACAGCCATTCAAAAACCTGAGAACGTGGTTCGTAATGAGCGTAAGGTAAAATCCGTTACGGTGATCTCTTCCAACGCAGGTGTGCGTGATTTGGCTTTTAAAGTGCAATTGTCTCGTATATTGCCTTCTTTTGCTTATACCTTGCGTCACCAATCCACAAGTCCTTACGTTCTGGCATTTAAACGGTTGAGCGGTAGCTTTAAGGATATTCAAGGTTTTTGGCAAGTGGTACCGGTAGAAAATAATACACAGACTGTATTGGTCTATCGTGTAAGTATCGACCCCGGAGCTCTGGTGCCACGGTCGTTATTGATTCCCGCTGTGAAATCAGACTTGCCCCAGATGATGAAAACCGTCAAAATGAGTATGAAGTAAGTTTTTATCATTAATAGAGAGTTGTCCGATTTGACCAATGTCCGCCCATTTGAACGTCCTCCCAACCGTGGTGATGGCGGAGGACGACGTACGTCAAGCCGTCGTTCACCTATTCAGCGAGGTTATGGTACGAGTGGTCGGTTGTTTGCTATGTTGTGCTATGCCGTGATTATGCTCACGTTGAGCTACCCTACTCAGAACTCACTGTTTAGCCTGATGTATATCGGCATTTTATACGCCCTTGTTGTGCGTCACGAGTTTCATCGTCATTCTCGCTTTAAAGATCGTCAATGGGTGATTGCGCTCTTGGTTGTTATTTTGGCGGTCTTAAATTGGGTGGGGACGGCGATCTTTTTTGGAATGGCTGCATTGTATTGGGTTTGGATGGGACGAACTGAAGGAAAGCCCCCTTATTTTGTTCGCTACCATGCGTTGATGGCTGTGATTACAAACGCTTTGATTATCTTGGCTGTTGTATTGCTTACATTAACCAACGACTTTATTCACTCGGTTTTTACGGCCATGGCCATGGGGTCGGTATGGGATCCTATTTCAACTGCAGCCGCTTTTGGTCTAGGGCAAGGTGCGTGGTGGTTTTTAATTCTTGTAAACGCGTATCTGGCTTTTGGGGCGTTGCGTGACCAAACACCCGTTTTGCCGGTGGTGTCCCAGCAAGTTCGATATTTTGCGTGACTTGAGAGATAACGTGATCTTAAAATGTTAGGTTTCTCCATCAGATGCATGATTTTTGATGATTGGCGATGCGGGTTTTATATCACGCTAAAGTGACAAGACCTTCGTAACAGAGGGGTTGCCTAGAGATGGCGATAGGGGTTGTTGAGGCTTGATACAAGTATGATTTGGAATACACCATTTGTGGGGTGTGGAGATCGCGATTGATCGGTCAGGATAGGGGTAGGTGACCGTAATATGGCCTTATGGTGATGACGCGTTTTTTGTAAACGAAATTATCCCGCAACCAAAGGTTTTTAAAGGTCAGGCAGGCGAACCCGTTCGGGTTATAACACTTACACACGGCAGCTATTGATGGCACATGTTTATATTCCATGATTGTGCTGCGACCGTTATGTAACCAAATAGAGCAGAACACACAAAAGGAAATCACTGAACGATGAAGAACATGTTTGGTAAGTTAATATTTTTTGCTATTACAGTTATTGGCTTAATTGTCGGATTGGTTTATCTCTCCGGCGTTGAAACGATTTCGGTTGGTGACTTTGCAAGTACGATGAGTGCTGAACAAAGCATCGCTGAGCTGGCATACAGTTACAAAGGCACATTAAGCCGACCGTTATTCCCTGATATCGCATTGGGTCTACCTTTGCTCATTCAGGGTATTATCTCGGCTGTGTTTATTGTGGTGATGTTGATAACAGGGTTGTTCTTCCCCAAAGCGCGCCGCTTTGTGATGTTCTTAACCGCGATTGTGATGATTCGTCACCTCATGTGGCGTGGTCTAGAAACGCTTGATTTAAGCTCACCGATGGCTATCTTTATTTCGATTACGATTTATTTGATGGAGTTAATGGCGTTTTATGCCATGGTACTGGGCCATTTTCAGGTCTGGGGCGAAACCAACCGCAAGCCTGTTTCCATTGAAAAACATTTACCCGAACAACTTCCCTCTGTGGATGTAATGCTCTGTACTTATAGTGAACCTGTGAGTGTGTTGTATCGCTCATTGGTAGGCTGTATGAGTATGGAGTATCCTAACAAGCAAGTGTACTTGCTCGATGATGGTAACCGCCCTGAGATGCGAGAGCTCGCTGATAAGCTGGGTGCTAATTATATTGGTCGTGAAGATAACGTGCATGCCAAGGCTGGTAACTTGAACAATGCCTTAGAGCACACGAGCGGTGATTTGGTCGTGGTGTTTGATGCTGATCACGTACCGTGTAAAACATTCTTACAAGAAACCGTTGGTTTCTTTACGGTCGATAGTAAGTTGGGCTTCGTACAAACGCCTCAGCATTTCTTCACCGAAGATCCATTTCAACGAAACTTATTGTCAACGCAAACCTTAAATAACGAGCAAGATTTATTCTTCCACGTGATCGAACCCGGTAATGATTATTGGGGCGCTGCCTTCTTTGGGGGCACTGGTGCTGTTTTCCGTCGTGAAGCCCTTGCCGAATTAGGTGGCTTTGCCATTGAAACTATTACGGAAGATGTCCACACGGGTATGCGTTTACACGCCAAAGGCTGGAAGTCTTATTACTATAACCGTGACTTAGCCGCTGGCTTATCACAAGAGAGCTTTGCTGATTTTATCAAACAACGGCAACGTTGGGCTCGGGGTATGACGCAAATATTTGTGCTTGATAACCCGATGTTGATACCGGGTTTAACATTTGCACAACGCGTGTGTTACTTCTCGGGCATGTGGTATTTCTTCCACGGTCTGCCGCGTGTGATCTTTATGATTGCGCCTTTAGCCTTCCTTCTGTTTGGATACAAAACTATCAACGCCGGTTTTGTTGAAGTCTTGATTTTCTATGCACCAAGTTTTATCTGTGCCTTCTTTGGATACACCATTATTTCCAAAGGTTTCCGTCACAGTTTCTGGTCAGAAGTGCACGAAGCAGCCGCTTGTGTGTACCTCACATTAACCACGTTCTTCACTCTCTTGTCACCAACACGGGCCAAGTTCCGTGTGACGCCTAAGGGTGGCTTGAAAGAGCACCTTAACTTTAACTGGCGTGTGGTTTTCCCGCAGGTTATGATTATGGCGCTCACCATCGTGGGTCTGTTTATGGCGATCTCGCGCGGTATCTATACCCCTGAGTATGCCGGTGGTATTTACACCAACATGTTTTGGGCGGCCTATAACCTAGTGCTGTTATTGGGTGCCATTTATGTTGCTCAAGAACGGCCTCAATTCCGTTTGGCTCCTCGTATTCACCGACGTATTCGTTGTGAAGTGAAATTACTTGATGGCTCGATTGCTGTTGGGTATACCACTAACGTTAGTGAAAGTGGTGTGGCGGTTATCTTTAACGAGCCTGTACCGATTTCAGGCCAAGTACAATTGAAAATTATGGATTGGGAAATTAACGAAACAACCGTCGTTTCTGTTCAAGCCGTAAGAAGCACACTAAACGAAAACAACCAACATGCCATTGGCTTTAAAGTGGTTGAACGTAATGAAGAACAACACCAACGTTTGGTGCGTCACATGTTTGGCTCAGCCGATGTGTGGGGTCAGGATTACGTGTATCACGAGCCTGCCAACTCCTTCTTAGAGTTGATGATGACACCACTGCGACTCGCTGGCTTTATGGAGCGTCCACTGAAACGTGGTGCGCCTCGTTTCAGAGTGACATTGTCATGTGTTGTTAATATTGACGGCAAGTTTGTCATGGGTGATTCGGATGATGTGAGTGAATCGGGTATCTCGGTTTACTTGCAGAAGAAGCAATCCAACATTACGTTAGGCCAGGCTGTGGGTGTTCGTATCCAATGGCCAAATGGCGAAATTAGTGAAGTTGAAGGCGATGTCTCGCGTCTAGAAGAAATTGGTGGCGGTCAATATCGTGCCGGTATTAAGTTTACGCGCCTCAACCGTGAGCAACGTTTACAAATTATTCAAAATATCTACCGACCAAAAGATGGCTTGATCCGTGTGGCACCGTCTGTTAACAAGCTTGTTAACTGTATGGTTCACACTGAAGATGGACGTCAGCTTAAAGCACAAACCCATGAAATTAGTGAGTTGGGTGTCATTGCTCGATTGCAGCCCGGTGAATCCCTTGACCCAGAGCAAATGGTGCAAGTGCAAATTGGCTGGGGTGACGAAGATATTCAAATGTATCCGGCTCAAGTGATGGATGCCCAGCCTCAGGATGGCGGACTGCTGGTTCTGCTCTACTTTAAAGGCTTGGATATGCGCACACTCGATGGTATTAGTCGTCGTATCCACGAGCCTGTAACGAGTAAAGTCTTTCACAATAGCTTGATTAGTTAATTGTAGAAGGCAATTATTTAAAATTAAAAGTGAATCACCGATGTTTATTTAGACTAAGGTGGTTCGCTTTTTGTTTGCAATGGTATAATAAACTCTGGGAGAGTCTATCGGGAATCGTCACAGATGGTTTTCTTGATAAGAGGCTTCACTAGGATAGAGTTATACCATATGCTTGCAATCACTATATTCAAGGCAATTACGAGCTTGTCACTAGGCTTAAATAATCACTAAAGAGCGTATGGTGTTATTACATAAAGATGGAAAAATTACTGATGTTTCGTTCACCACGTCATCATATGCGTTCATTAATGTCATGGCCCAGAGCCTTTGCAACGGTTGCAACCACCGTGGCGATATCATCGCTTGTTGCCGCCACGCCGGTCGGTCAAGCTTGGTTGTCACCCTACGCCATTGCAGCTAGTGTGCCGGTTGCCACTAAGCAAGGCATTAACTATTACAACAAAGGCCAAATTGCTAAAGCATTGCCGTTATTTCAAAAAGGGGCTCAACAGTCTCCTGAGAGTATGGATGCTCATTTGTGGCTGGCCCGTGCTTACAAAAAACAAGGTGGCGATAGTAATATTGAGAATGCAAAATACGCGTTCTACCGTGTTCACCAGTTAAATCCTTCTAATGTTGAGGCGTTATCGAATTTGGGTGAAATGCTCAGTTGGGATCCCTCAAGCCGAGGTGAAGCGATTGCGTTTTTATCGCAAGCGGTTCAGCTGGACAATTCAAAAACAGAAAATGCAAAACTTCTTTCTCAGTTGTTGTACTGGGACAATCGCTTGGACGAAGCGTTGGTGTATGCCGCGCCGATTTCAGAAATTTATGCCGATGACGTGCCGTGGACTATTGATTATGCCAAAATTTTAAGTGGCACCGGTCATGCGGATAAAGCCATTGATATTTTTGAAAACCGGTTGCTTGCCGATCAGTCTGATGATCTCGCATTGCGCCTTGCCTATGATATGGCCCTGTTTCGTGATGGTCAAAAATCACGCGCTGAGATGCACTTTGATCAACTAAAGCCATCCTTCTTAGCCTTGGCCGGCCCTGCGCAAACCGATGATCGCGCGGCAGATTTAATGAACCAAGCCTCTGGTTTGGCGTTTGAATTACAACGCTTTTGGGACGTTATTGAAATCGACAATGCCTTACCCGCACAATGGCAAGGTCGTAAAAACGTACAGCTTCGTACCGCACGGGCGTATTTGTATTCTCAACGTGTGCCTGAAGGCATGGACGTATTCCAGCGTTTATATACCGCAGGGCAGCTGAGTGCGGATGAAAAAATTGAATACGCCGACTACATTCAAACTTTACGTTTAAGTGAAGACATGTTAGCCGAACCTGATTTGGTGGCTTCTTTATATCGAAGTGCTTTAAATGATGATCCATCACACCCTGTGGCAGCCATGCGTTTGGCGGGTATTTCAGCCAAGCAAGGTAACTTTGATGATGCGGTGACTTACTATCAACAGGCCTATGCTAATTCGCAACGTCGCTCTGAGGATATTAATCCGTATGATGTGAAGGAAGAATTTCTCACCTTCTTAAAAAATGATAAATCCAGCCCTGATAAAGTGCGTGGTTTGTTTCAGCAAATGCTGAGTGCAGATCCCAATGATTATCAAGTTAAAGGTGCCTATGCCGGCTATTTGTCCTATGACAAAGCCACACAGATTGAAGCACTTGAAATGTTTTTGGAGTTGTCTACACAAGATGCTGCCCATCAAGATAAATGGCGCACTAGCTTAGAAGAAGTGCTGGCATGGCATACCCCAAGTACAGATCATATTGATTTATACCAACGGATTGTCAACCGCTTTCCAAACAGCAAATCATTAGCACTCGCCGTTGCTCGCGCGTATCGTAATGATCCGGCTTACTTTACCGAAGCCGTTGATGTGTACAACCGCCTGATGGCTCAATATCCTGGTGATATGCAAATTCAGAAAGAATGGACTGGCCTTCTGATGATGTATGAACATCGTCGTGATGAAGCCATGACCATTTTGCGTGACACGATTTCGGTCAACCCAAACCACTTAGAAGCCCGTACGGCTTACGGTAAGTTGTTGTCTTATGAGCGTAAGTACAACAAGGCGCTTGAGCAGTTTGATTATGTATTGGCTGAAGACCCAGCCCATAGTGAAGCGATTGTTGCTAAGGGCTACACGCTTATTTGGAGTGGCCATAAATTGATTGCGAAACGCCACTTTATTGATGCCTTCCAACAGTATCCTGAAGACATTTATATTGGCTTGGGCTTAGCACAAGCCAATAAAATGTTGGGTCGGTATGATGAGGCTTTCCGTGTGATGGAAGATGTACGCCGGTTGTTGCGTGATCAAAATGTGCCGATCGAACGCTATATGGACGTGACGGAGTTTATGTCTGTGTTGCCTCAAGATAGCGGCATCCTCTTGGCTGATAATACAGCATCCAATCAGAACTACGATCCATTAATGGATGATGCGGAATTTGATTTCTCGATTATGCCGTATTCAGAAACTCCTGCAACAGTGGTACCTGAACCTAAGATCGTTAAATCAAAAAAATATGTGCAACCAGTGCGCCGTGTTGTAAAAACACAACCTCAACAACAAGCGCCATCACATATGGCAACCTATACCATTCCATCAGCATCATCCTCAGGTAGTCAGGTACAACAAACGGCAATCCAACCGCGTCGTTCAGGTAGCCCTCAATTAAGAGAGTTAGCCAAGCCTTCGGTATTGCCAACCTATTCAACGACGCCATCATTTGTGCCTGAGCCACAAGTGGCAACCGTAACAATGCCTGAACCGGCGAGGGTTGTAAACCCAAAAATTGAACAGCTGCAATCTGATCTAGACTCTTTGAATTTTGCTATCGATTCATTAAAAGCCATTCAAAACACATCAAGCAAACAATTAGAACGATTGAGTACAACGGTTGATGCGACGGGCGACGCTATTGTTACCGAGACAGCGCTTCATCATGAATCACCAAATATGGAGCACGGTGACCACCTTGTGTTCGGTGAGCCCGAGCAATCGTATGCATTGTTTAGTTCACTGCCTTACGATACCAACCCATTACTATCGGGTTTAGGTCGTTTGCGTAATGATGATTTGTACCGTATGGAAAACGGTTTGGTTAATGAACTGCGTCCAATGATTCGTGCAGGATTTAATTTTAGTACGCAAGAGGGTGAAGGTACCACCAGTAAATTCCGTTACTGGGGTTTCCCAAATGAGTTGTCGGTATCCATCACGCCAACCTTCCGTGGTCGCTTCTCTCTTGATCCATATAGGTATTCCATTCCATCAGGTAGCGCGCGTGATCCAAAAAGCACGTGGAGCCAAGCCTACTCAGGTGGTGCAACGTGGCGTATGACAGACCGCTTAACCTTTAATGGGGATATGGCGATCACACACTTTAATCAGAGTGATTCGAATAACATCACGTATCGTGCGGGTCTGGATTATAAGTTTAATGATCATGTGTCCGGAGCATTGGGTGGCTTTAGAGAGCCTCAGAAAAACTCGTTACTTGCTGTTGCGGGCCAACGACCAAATCGTGGGCCATTTAATGGTGACTTAGTGGGCCAAGTTCGTGAGACCGGTGTGTTTGCTCAGCTGAATACCAACTGGTTAAATAACCGCGTGGATGCCAACGTGGCTTACGAGTATGCTCGGGTATCGGGTAGCGCAGTACCGAGTGCCAATAAAAACTTTGCTTACGGTGGTTTGGGCTATACCCATTACTATGCCAAGCATCATAAAGCCCGTTTAGGTTATGAACTGGTTTACTTTGGTTATGGTAAAAACGCGACGGTTGGTTTCTTTGATACCACCAACACAGGCATCAGAACCCCTGTTTCTGGCTTAAACCCTGTTTTAGCATCAAACCCAGCGTATGATTTTGGTGGTTATTTTAGTCCGATCTTCTTTATGCAAAACGATTTTCGAGCGGATTTCAGAGGCTACTTCTGGGATAAGTTGATTGAATACAAAGTGGGCGGTATGCTCGGTGTTCAGAACTTTAAGAATGGCCATGGTATTCCTGATGGGGATAGCACATCATTGACTAAAGGCTTTGATGCCAATGTGATTATGAACTTTACCGATTGGTTTGCAACGTATGCCAATGTGGACTTCTTGGATG
>CAYGPY010000101.1:0-9215 GCA_964351765.1 uncultured Vampirovibrionales bacterium | reverse complement strand
GCCTAAAGGTCAGTTGTCTGAACCAATCAAAACTCAGTTTGGCTGGCACTTGTTGGTTGTAACCGACCAAAAAGAAGCGTAAGCACTTATTTTAAAACCGGCTTGCCGTTGTGTTTAACACGCAGTGAGCCGGTTTTTCCAATTCACCATGTTGTTTTTGTTTTGACTGAGCTTAAAAAATAAAAATTGGCTCTAGGCAGAAAAGAACGTTTGTTATACTATCTCATTTGTTGATTCGGTATCTTGTGATACAGTACTCAACACCACATATCGGGATGTAGCGCAGCTTGGTAGCGCATCTGCTTTGGGAGCAGAGGGTCGCAGGTTCGAATCCTGTCATCCCGATATTTTTTCTTTTTTCGAGGGTCAGAACAACACTAATCATTCTCTGCTTAGTGTAACGATTCAACTTTTCCCACTAGACGAACAAACGTTCGATTGCTATGATCTATAGTATCGTCTGACTGAGGAAATTTAATTAATGGATAGAAATCAAATCAATGCATTAAACTCTAGCTTCGAGGCTTGTGCACATAAAGATGAAGATGTTGAATTTTGGTACGCTAGAGATTTACAACAATTACTTTTGTACACTGAATGGCGAAATTTTCAAAAAGTTCTCAACAAGGCTAAAGCTGCTTGTGAAAATAGTAGTCAACAAATCTCAGACCATTTTGTTGACTTCAACAAAATGGTTGAAATAGGTTCTGGTGCAGAAAAGAAAGTCGAAGATATCAAACTCACACGTTATGCATGCTATTTAATAGCTCAAAATGGAGATCCTCAGAAAACTTCGGTTGCCTTTGCTCAAACATATTTTGCTTTACAAACACGTAAGCAGGAAGTCCTTGAGGACCAGATACTTCTTCAAGAGCGACTTCAAGCTCGTGAAAAACTTACTGCCCGTGAAAAAGAGTTGTCAAAGAACATTTTTGAACGAGGTGTCGATCAGCGTGGTATAGCTAAAATCAGATTTCAAGGTGACAAAGCATTATTCGGTGGCTACGGCACCAAGGAACTAAAAAACCACCTTAACGTACCCGAAAAAAGACCTCTGGCAGATTTTCTTCCTACAGTTACAATTGCTGCTAAAAACTTAGCTACTGAAATTACTAACCACAATTTATCCGAACAAAACTTGCATGGTGAAACCGAGATCACACAAGAGCACGTTACAAATAATAAAAACGTGAGGGAACTGCTTGGCAAAAGTGGAATACGTCCAGAAGAACTGCCTCCAGAAGAAGATATTAAAAAGTTACAACGTCGTGTAAAATCTCAAGAAAAACGACTCCCTGATGATGTTAAACCACTACCTTCTGATCTCTGAAATCATCTGTCCCTAAACTAACGGTGAAGGCTCGATGTCACCGAAGGTTTCTTTATAGAGGTCGGGGTATTGTTCTTGGAACTCGGCTAGGGTGAGTGTTTTCTTTGATTTGTTTAAGAACGATTTGCCCCCTAGTGATGATGGCAACACGTCAAACACGCCGTGCAAAATTAATGGGATGGGGTTAAACAGCGGGAAGTTTTTTATCTTGCCTGCCAAAAAGCCCACGTTGTCGTTTTCAACCTCAACCGAATCCTCGTTCACCAGAATTTGCTTTTTGTTAAACCACTGCCACGGCCAAAAGCCTACCTTCTCTCGATAAGAGACTTTTGCCTCAGGGTGTAGCTTGTCAAAAAAGTCATCTTTAATAAAGGTCATTTAATAAACACTTATTTTTTTGGCACCACATGATACAAAATACGCGTCCCCGTTTTCGATGTATCTTGGCGTTTAATATCAAACCAATTTTTTAAGCACGATTCAAAATAATCTTGCTCATAATCGGTATACTGATCGGCTTTACCCAATAGTAAGGTTTTGACCATGATGTCGTCTTTATTCACGAACTCAATGACCATCTCACTACCATAGCTACCCAACCAATCAACAAATTCACGCACCGGCACGTTATGACGAATCACCATATGATGAATCAGTGCCAAGCATAAAATCAGTTCCGGCTTGCTCCGTGAGGTCATCGATTTACGCTCTTTACAGCGCCACCCTAGATCAGGGGAGGGATCGGCCAAGTTGAGTACCAATGGCAAAATATTTTTAAATTTGTAGTTGGCATCTTTATTGGATTCATCACGCAAGTGCTGATACAACATATCAATACTCAAATGATCCGCATCGAGAGCTAATACATAATCAGCATGTTCGGCCGCAATTTTTGAGAAGGTACCGGTATTACACCCGATATCCCAAACTTGCTTCCAGTGGCGTGTTTTAGCCACGTCACCCACAAAGTCAATTTTGTCTTGAATCTCTTCACTACTGTAAGAGTTATTTTTAGCGTAATCAGACCAGATGGATGTGGATTGATCCCACTCCAGTTTCTGAATTAAACTCTTTAAAGAACGCACGTTGTTCAAAATCAATGCTTTGGGATACATCGTTTTCTTCACGGTGTCATGCAGTTTCTTTTGCTCTTGGGAGTCATGCAAATACTGCGCTTGCAACTTGGCATGCAGATGCACATGCGTCATCACACCGGGCTTAAAGCGTTCGAAAAAGCCAAACAAGTTATCAATTTCATGGGGCTCAATACCGTGGACACTACCACGCAGCCAAGGATGAAAATCGACATTCTTATAGCCTTTAAGCATCAACGGGTATAAAAACATTTGGCAAAACTGACGATAAGCAGCCCAAGGCTCACCCTCAACCCAAGGTTCAAACGAAGGGGTATCAATAAAAACAGGTTGCGTGCCAGCCCATTGAATATTAAAGGTGGTGGCATCTTTGATAATAAAATTATCTTCAAGTGCCGCTTCCATCAAACTCAAATGCAATAAAGCCGCATCTTTTAACATGGTGAATGACCACTCATACGGGTAAGACACCACAGGAATCACATCATGTTCAAGTAAACCTTCAAGAGGCACTTCAGGAAACGCGTTTTGAATGGCATTCGCATCAAGAGCGTTGTCACTTAGTTTTAATTCACACGTAGCAACCACACTGCCTTTAGTCATAGCGGTTTTAAAAAAATGAGCATTGCGAAGGGCATGCCAGTCTTCGGCAGCTTTGTCATTCAAAATACGGTAAATTTTATCATTCTGATAAAACACACGACTCGTTCGATCTTGAAACGATCCCGATTCGATTTCTATACTGCCTTTAGTCGTTGATGTTTCTTCAGGACGCAGTTCAATATTCATAGTGATATCCGTCGTATCTTGCATAAAGGACAAGTACCCTTACTCTCAAACTTCTATGTAATTAAATTTTTGCCTAATCTTTATTATCGGTATTACTTGGGGCATCCGCTTTGGCAGGGGCACCTTGGAACATGGCAACGACATTGTTCCAATACAACTTCAGAAACACACTAATACCAGCAACACCACCCATTAACAATTGCAGAATCAAGCTACCATTACCAGGATCGATGTAGGCAAACGCCAATTGCGATTGCGCGATAAGAACACCAAAATACAGTGCTAATAAAATTTTGCCAGTAGCATAACGATTAAAATTCACAAGATATTCCTCTTTTACTGGGCCATAAACAATCGCTAAAAACAGTGCCTCACTAAGGGGGAACACCAATTTCTACACGATAGCTCTCTAACCTATCACGTGTACTCCTTTCAATAGCTTATCAGTCAGGCAGCCGATCAGGATCCTCTATATACTTTAGTTTGGTTTAATTGAGCTCAAGGCTCAACAGAAACGACAAATCATCTATACTAGATAGACAGCTTTAACAGCCATTTATATCTATAGAACTAAGGATAACCATGCCCTGCCATGTCTAGCTCTCAAACCTCAACACCACAAACCCACACTTCTCTTCTTTGGTCAGAACGTCTTGGGTTAGCCTCGTTATGGACCATGGCCGTGGCACAACCCTTATTTACGGGGATGTTTAAAGACGGCAGTTTTGCCGCAGAGCATCACCTATCCAGCACCGAATTTACAAGTATTGTTCTGGCCATTGCCTGGGTTCCTCCCATGATTACCCTCGTCGCTTTATTCATCATTAATAAGCTCTCAAACAAGTTGGCTCGCATTTTATACGCCATCGCCATTGCTTTTTTGATTGGCCTGCTTGTACTACTAGGACTAAAGCATTGGTATGCTATTGCCTTTATTCCGAAGGTGGTACTTGCCTTTACCGCGGGTGGAATCGTGTCATTCTTGATCAATAAGTACAATCCGCTTAAAGATTTTTTAGGTTTTCTAGCACCCGCCATTCTGTTTTTTCCGGTACTGGCTCTTTGGAGTGCTCTGGCCGTTAAAAGCCCAGAGACAGAAGCGCCTAAGGCATCCCCGTCACTGGCTGTTCAGGAAAAACCAATTACTTCTGCCCAACGTAGTGACGCGCCGCCGGTAGTGATGATTATTTTTGATGAATTTCCAGTACGCTCATTACTCAACACCACTGGTGAAATTGATGCGAAGCGGTATCCGAATTTTGCTCGATTGGCTAAACAGTCTCACTGGTTTAAGAACACGGTCAGTGTCCACAACTCTACAGGTGAAGCCGTTCCTGCCATTTTAACGGGGAATTATCCACCAAGGGTATCAAAAGAAGAATGTCTGGTTCGTCCTGTTGGTGCCGCTCGATTTGAGCACACATTATTTTCTATTCTTGATGATCGCTATGATTTTTTTATACGTGAATCGTTTATCGAATTAGAATCAAATGATAGCTCTGGCACAAGCCTTACAGAATTATCACCTCGAAATTATCTAGCAATGGCGCGTGAATTTGCACGCACGTATGTATTTTATATTTTAACGGGCAATCCTGAAGTGGATTTTGAATACTATAAACTTCGCCTGCAACGTAATGGGGGCGCCTTAGTTAATGAGCCCCACACGCACGGTAATGATGTGGCCATGTTTGAAGAATTAAATAATACGATTAGTGCTAAAAATCCAAACAACACATTCTATTTTATTCATCCGCTGTTACCTCATTACAAATGGGATTTTTATCCTTCAGGCAAACACTATGGAAGCTGGCCTGTTATTGATAGAACCGTGCCTGCTTGCCAAGAGAGTAACGCCAACCCTTTCTGTCAGTCATCAATCCGTTTTAACTTATTGCAGCAACGTCATCTCTTGCAGGTTCGCTATACCGATCAATTATTAGGTACAGTGCTTGATAAGCTAGAGGCAGAAAGCATGTTTGACGATACCTTGATTGTGGTGACGGCAGACCACGGGGTGAGTATAGGTAAAAACAAACCACTACGCGAAGCCAGTGAAAACAATCTTGAAGACATTATGCTGATTCCGCTTTTTATCAAAACGCCTCAGCAACACAATCCTGTAATCAACGACTCTGTTGCACAAAGCATTGATATTTTACCGAGCATTGCTGATGTACTTAACGTTGAATTAGCCCACAAAACAGAGGGTTCATCGCTATTCAATAAAAACTATACGAGCCCCGACGAGCTCGGAATTTGTTCGCCAAGCCGGTGGCTGACGACCTCAAAAGAAGCCTTACTCACCCGACAACACCAAGCGATTCAAACTAATCCTTTCGCACAATCGCTCTTTAACACCTCACCCTTTAAAGGACTCGTCGGTCAAGCTATCACTCAATCGTCTACCACCTCCGACGTCACGGTGACCTTGTACACAAAGAAACCCAATCCTAGTTCAGACGAGCCTGTGCCCTTGCATTGGTTTGGAGAAATCAAAACAAAAAAAGCCAGCTCAAGCGTGACTTACATTGCGGCAGTTCAAAACAACACCGTTGTTGCTGTTACCTCAAGCTACTCACCGTTCACATCATCACAACGTCTGTTTGATTTACTGATTCCTGAGAGCGTAACAAAGCAAGCCATCGCGCTATACGAAGTTCAAGGCACCATCGACAACCTTAAATTTGTACCAATCAAAACGATCAATACCTATCCAAACAACTAAACTGAGTAAACCTAATTCGGCTCGATTTAGTTTGATTCCAGCTTAGGCAGTGATCCTGAAATTTTCCAAGCCAGCATCCCTAAACCCACAGCCATTGCAGTGTGAGTCAAGCCATACAAGCCATGGCGCAAGCCCGAGATACCACCAAACAAGCTGGCTTCAATCACAGCAAAATCCGTTTCGCCACCACGCACCGAAAGCATAAAGTGATAGCCCTTATAAAGCATCAAAGCGATACTCAGCGTGGCACCTGCAAGGTATAACATCTTGCCCCATTTCAGGCATTTTTCACCAATGGGTTCCGCACCCAACACTAAAGAAACATGAAGCAAGACAATCAATGCCGTTGGAATTAACGTGCCGATCAAAAAGGAGTGGCCGTGTAACAACGCTAAATGATACACCGATTCCCAATGCATACCAGGGCCAAACTCTTCGTAAGGTACTTTCTTACCCGACTCTTGAAACAAAATACCACTAAGCAACGCAAACAAAATCATCCCGCAGGCATATTTAATCAAGCAGCGATAGGCTTCTTTGTAATGGTTAGGTAAAGCAATGGTAGTCATCTTGAAGGGTCTCCTTACGAGGGCAAGTGATGTATAAATTCTTGATTTCTGGAAACATTGTACAGAGAACATACCCATTGCACTATGATCGCCCTATAATGACAAACAAACGACACCACCATGTCAGTAGATATACAATCCATCAACGAGGAAAGCCTTATGTTTTTACACACCCGCATCAAAGTTCGCGATATTGAAAAATCGATTGCCTTCTACAGCACTCATTTTGGTATGGTGTGCCGTACTCGTAAGGAATCAGGCCGAGGGACCCAGTTGGCCTTTATGACCATGCCCGGCACACTAACAGAGCTTGAACTCGCTTACCTGCCTTGGGATCCTGACTTCACCCTTGATGAGGACATCTTTCATATGGCCTTTAAGGTAGATGATATGCATCAAACCATTGAAAAACTAAAGGCCGATGGCGTGAAAATCACAGAAGAAATCAGTGAGCGTCGTGAAGGCGGTTATATGGCCTTTATCGATGACCCCAGTGGCTATGAGATTGAACTATTATCCTTTACCGAGGAGCACTATAAAAACTGGAAAACCGCTGTGCAATCCGTTGAGGTCGTTACTCACTAATTAACAGGCTGGCCTTTGTACTCGCCGGTTAAGGATTCCAAGAAAGCCGTGATGTCTTGCACGTCATCTTCGGAGAGATTTTCATCCAGTTGATAGTAGCCCATTTTTCGAACGGCTTCGCTCAAGGTCTTTACTTCACCGTCGTGAAAATACGGCGCGGTTTTTGCCACATTACGTAAGGTGGGTACTTTAAATCGGTGTTTATCGTCATCCAGTTTTGTTACAGCAAAGCGTCCATCATCGGTGATATGCAGACCCAAACCGAGGTCACGCTTACGATCGGCAAAATAGTCGTGGGACACACCGAGTTTGTCAAAAGACTGCCCACCCATCGTTGAGCCCGCATGACACCGTATACAACCCACATCCTTAAACTTTTTATAGCCACGGATCTGTTGGTCACTGATCGCTGCTTTATCGCCTCTTAAGTATTTATCAAATGGGGAGTTTGGCGTAATTAAAGACCGTTCAAACTCAGCAATGGCACGAGCCACATGCATTTTATTAAAGGGCTCGGCATTAAGAATTTCTTTAAAGGCACGTTTATACTCAGGAACACCGTGCAAGGTTTTAATCACGTCATCCCAATTAGCACCCATTTCAATGGGATTAGCAACAGGTCCGAGTGCTTGTCCTTGTAAGTCAGTGGCACGGCCATCCCAAAATTGATGGCTATTGTAATAAGCATTAAATACTGTTGGCGAATTAATATGACCTTGCTGCCCCTTAATTCCTGTTGAAAATTTAGCACCATCTGCGCCACCATGGAGGGATAAGTCGTGACAACTCGCGCACGATAACGTGCCATCACCAGACAAACGCTTATCATGAAAAAGCTTTTCGCCCAGTGCGGCTAAAGGTTCTGAATAGCGTGGCTTGGTCGATAAAGGTTGAATAGGTTCGTGCTTAAATTCAGGAGCCACTTCAAAATTAGCGGTACGATCACGCTCCGAATCAATCCATTCACGAATCATTTTTTTATCATCCGCTGACAACCCAGCATCCCAGTGCAGTGCACGATAACGATGTGGAGGCATATTGCCTTCCTCCACCACATATTCAATCTGAGCTAAGGCATACGCCGGTGGTGGCAAACCGGGCTTAAAAAGTGTTTTCTCCATGTTTAAGGCACCCATTGCATGTGCAATATCTTGCGCAATAATATCCTTGGCAATAGGGAAGCCCATATAAAATGGCTTTTGTGTCTTGCTGGAATGACAATCCAAACATTTGTTCAGAAAAATAGGGCCCGCCTTTTCAAAGGCCTCGGTCTTACCCGTCATGACCCCTTCAGGAAGTTGCCTGTCGGGCTTAACTAATAAATTAGACACCGGAAAGGCTAAACCAGCCAACACAGCCAGAACAATGCCACCTGTCACCAATTGCTTATTCATAAGATCCCTCTTCTCCAGTGTCGTTTATTCAATCATTAAACCTTAATCTCATCTCTTATCTTATCAGACAAACAAAATCCGCAAAACCAGATTCACGAGCAACTTAATACAAAGGTCGTATTTTATTGACTTCCCCCCGTCCTTCACTTACTTTAAGACATACTTATTCGATACAGCACGTTATTTCAAAAACAGGAACGCCCCATCATGTCTCAACTCAACAAGCCGCCTCGTCCGTCCACCGCACCTGGATGCCAAATCATTATGGTTATCCTTACCATTGCCTTGGTTATTCTGTTTATGTGGCTACTAAATAATGCGCGTGTTAATCGTCCTGATCAAAACCCAATAATTCAGGAGGAGCAAACCGTTGAGGTTGATACCAATGACGATTATTGCACCAATTGCGATAAAGGCCAGCTACTAGCTCACCTAGACACCTTGCCAATGAATAAAGTTGAAGCTCGCGAGAATATCGTAGGACGTATCTTGGAAGAAGATTCTGAAAACACCAAAGTGCGTACCATGCTGATTCATACTTATATGGCCAATGGCATGACCGATGAGGCCGAAACAGAGTACCTCACCATTTTAGATTATCAGCCTAAAAACATTTATGTTCGCCAACAACTGGCTAAACTTTACTGCAAAACAGAACAGCTGGATAAAGCCCAAACCCTTGTTGATGAAAGTGCTTCTGTAATGGGTAATGCTGGCTTTATGGAT
>CAYGPY010000100.1:0-9515 GCA_964351765.1 uncultured Vampirovibrionales bacterium | reverse complement strand
CAATTAACTCAGAATTGACGCCACACCCCTTTAATATTAAGAATATTTCTAAATTGAGGTTAAATATATATCCTCAATACCTCTAGAGGAAAGAAAACCTACCAATGAAACCAACTTGGGTCCAAATTAGTATCAGGACCATAAAAGCCACCATCACCATCCGTTGTTGCCGGATCAATACAACAACGACTGGTTAATCGACCATTAAAATATAAGAACACTTCAATGGCTTTGCCCTGTCCGTTATTTGTACCACTGTATGTTGAATCGGGATCAATATAGAAATGCACCGAATGCACCGGACTGGTACCGCCAAAACTTTTACCATTCCACCAATACAGCGTGGCGCCATTGGCCAAGCGCCAACACTTGTTCCACATATCACAAGTCAGGCCCCACTCCGTTGGTTTGCTATCTATCATCTCTCCCGTGCTATCAACACGAATATAATTTAATTTGCTCGCCAGAACTTGCTCCAAGGTTGTTGAGGGATTAGAGCCTTGCATATAGGAGTATTCCATATACGCAGCACTCACAGCAGCAATGGCTTCTTTTGCAATCGCATCGTACTGACGATTTTGTGTTGAGTACAACACTTTAGGAATACTAAATGTCGCGATCACCCCAAGAATAACTAAGCTACTCAATAACTCAGCCAGAGAGAAGCCCGTAATAGGTCGTTTACGATTCAATTTTATAGCGTGGTCATCATTCAACATCTCTCTGCCCCCTTCTGCAGATTGAACGTACTGAGTGTTACGGTCATTAAAGTCAAACTGTCTCTACACAGTAATCACCTGATATCGTCATAGCGTTTAAAATCACCCTTGTGCCATGGGCAAACCATGGTTTTTTTGAGTGTGTTTTTCTTCTGATTCTCTTAATCGTGTGTTCTATCTCATTAATACTCTCTTCGGCAAGTACAATGCTCCCTGAAGATCTATCGACATAAAACGTAATATTATTTCGGAAAATCGCATATGGGAGTGACGAGTCTTAGAACTATTATCATTACATTCTAAACACGTATAAAACCAGCTTTTACCGACACACTTGCTATTGCCTTTCTTATCGTTAGCGAATGTGTCATAATCACGTCATATCCTGAATAAACGCCTGTATGGCTCTAGCATTGAAAATTCACTCTCCTAAGGGCAATTTTAGTCCTTCATTGCATTTATTAAGGCCTAAGTCACACCCTCTGACACACTCTTACACACAACGTTGAGTATTTGATTCAAATGACATCACAACAACAATCCAACAAAGGTAAGCAAGCCATCATTTTGGCAGGCGGTATGGGTACGCGTTTAAAACCGTACACCACCACCTTTCCTAAGGCACTTGTCCCACTGGGTGATATGCCCGTTTTAGAGCTGGTACTGCGCCAACTCAAGCATCATGGCTTTACCAATATCACGCTGGCTGTTGGCCATTTGGCGCAACTGATTCAGGCTTACTTTGGCACGGGCGAAAAACTGGGTCTGTCCATCACGTATTCTCACGAAGACAAGCCCATGGGCACAGCGGGTCCAATCAAAATGCTGGAAGACACCCTGCACGATAATTTTTTAGTGATGAACGCCGATATCGTTTCTGATATTGATTACGGCAACGTGTTTGACACTCACATCAACGATACGTTTAACCCACTAGCAACCGTTGCCGTTCATCGACGCACGAGTAAAATTGATTTTGGTATTATCGACTATGACAGCAACAATGCCATTCAAAATTTTACCGAAAAACCTGTATACGAGCACTCGGTGAGTATGGGTATTTATATGTTTAACAAAGCTATTTGTGAGCATATCCCTGAAGATACCTTCTACGGTTTTGATCAATTGATGAAGCATCTTATTCAACAACAGTTGCCTCTTAAAGCCCATCCCTTTAATGGCTACTGGCTGGATATTGGTCGTGTTGATGATTATGAAATGGCGGTCAATGATTTTCAAAATAAGCGAGAGCAACTTCTGCCTTCAAGCACAACAGCACCCATTTCCTCTGATGCCAATGCGGCAATAACATAAGGAAACGCCTGTTTGTCATCGTTTCGAAAAACTGTTCTTGTGATTGGTGCCACCGGTTATATTGGTGGCCATATCATCACTCGTCTAAAACAGGATTCGGTTGAGCACACAATTTTTGGTCTTAGCACACCCGGTGATCCCGATGCGAATAACAAAGGCTGGCGTAGTATTGAAGGCAGTATTTTGGATCCCGATTTAAAAACACTGCTTGAAGAAATTCAGCCCGATGAAATTTATCTGGCCAATGGCCTCGATCGGTTTGCTTCAATGAAAGATCAACTTGAGATGTATGTCCAAGGAACCGAGAACCTTCTTAAAGCACTTGTGGATACCAACATTCCAGCGCGGGTTGTCGTGATTGGATCTGCCGCTGAATACGGCCCGACCAGTACACCGGCCAATGAAGACATACTATGTCAGCCCGAAAGCGTGTATGGCATTTGCAAACTTGCGCAAACACTCACCGCTCAATTTTATGCCAAACAATTTAACTTACCCGTTATTGTTGCCCGTGTGTTTAATGCCTATGGCTGTTCAAACAAACACTTGGTGGTTGCCTCGCTCGCATCTCAAATTGCTAATCTTGAGAAAAAAGGCTTGGCTTACCCACGCTTAAAAGTACGCAACCTACAAAGTTGCCGTGACTTGGTTCACGTTCGTGATATTGCCGATGCCTTGGCGATGCTGGCCGACAGAGGTCATCCGGGTGAAGTGTATAACATTGGCGGAGCTAACGCCTTATCAATTGAAGATATCCTTCAACGTATCGTGAGTTTATCCACCATCAAAAGCTTGGATATCATTCCGGTTGAAAGCGAATCGACATCAACGCACGCTGATTTTAGTGAAGCCGTGACCGATAAAATAAAGCATCACACGCACTGGCAACCCACGGTCTCTCTCGATCAAGGATTTCGTGAAGAGATGGATTACTGGCGTCGTGAAGCCGATTTCCTTGCTCTCAATGCAAAATTATAAGTTCGTCATTATTAACATCAACATTGGAAACCGTTATGGATTTATCAGGACAAACAGTACTTGTTACCGGCGCCGGTGGCTTCATTGGTAGCCATCTTACCGAGGCTTTGGTGGCACGCGGATGCAAAGTACGCGCTCTTATTAAATACAACGCACGCAATGACTGGGGCAATATCGAGCGCTTGAATGCCTCGTTAAAAGACGCCATTGAAGTCCTTCCGGGTGACATTACCGATCCGTATTTTGTGCGTGAAGCCGTTAAAGGGTGCCACACGGTGTTTCACCTAGCTGCCTTGATTGGTATTCCCTACAGTTATATTGCGCCTCAGCACTATGTGAATGTGAACGTGCAAGGCACATTGAATGTACTGGAAGCGTGCCGCAGTGAGCGCGTCGTCAAAATGGTGCACACCAGCACCAGTGAAACTTACGGCACGGCGCAATACACGCCTATTGATGAACTGCACCCATTGCAAGGGCAATCGCCTTATTCGGCTAGTAAAATTGCGGCTGATAAAATGGCCGAGAGCTATCATCTTTCTTTTGATTTACCCGTGGCGACCATTCGCCCCTTTAACACCTATGGCCCGCGTCAATCCGCACGAGCCATCATTCCCACCATTATCAGCCAAGCATTTCGATACAAGGACAGCAAGCAGCCTCTGAAGCTGGGCTCACTGGATCCTGTGCGTGACTTCACCTATGTGAAAGACACCGCCGAAGGATTTATTCGCGTGGCCGAATGTGAGGCCAGTGTGGGTGAAGTGATCAACGTGGGCAACGGAACTGCCCAAACTATTGGCGACACGCTGACCGAAATTCTAGACATTATGGGTATTAAAGACGCGCCTGTTGAAACTGAAGCGCAACGTGTTCGCCCAGAAAAAAGCGAAGTGATGATGCTACTAGCCAACAATGACAAAGCCAAAAACATATTAGAGTGGTCACCACAAACCAGCTTTAGAGAAGGTTTAAGCGAAACAGTAAACGCCATTGAAGCATCACTCTCTGATTATAAAACCGAAATCTACAACGTTTAAGCTTTGGTTAGTTTTTAGTTTTATTTCTAGTTTTATTTTCTTCTTTGATTTAAGCACTGTGTGAAAAGCGCTCGAATGATTTTTTCATCACGGGTTGTGGGGCTGGCTGAAGTACAAACGGACTTGGTTGAGCGGGTTGCTTTGCTACAGGTTTTACATCTTGTTCATCGGCAATACGTTTTTTGGTCAGTACACGATTGATCAACTGAGGCAAGGCACTCAGTAATACTGCCGAAACGGCCAAACCTGCAACAGTTTGTTTAACAAAGAGTTTTTTTGCTGGTTTTAATAACGCTGAACTAGCAAGATGTTTTTCAATATTAGAAAGCACTAGTTTCTTATTAAGGTTGCCTGAGGCATCCTTACCAATTACCTTGGCAACCAACTCAGGGGCTTCGTTGCGTAACAAGTTTTCCATCTTTCCTTTAAACAAACGCTCCATCATCACCGGCGGTACAAAAAAGCCAAACACAAAACTAGCAAACTGAAGCAACTGCTCTTTCATCTCAAACTTATCGCGAACCGCATCAATCCAGCCAGCATACGACCCCACAGCAATCACTAAAAACTGAGCCGCGCGAGGAAAGTTTTTAAAATCGCCTTGCCCCAAACTCAAATAGCGCATCGCACCACTGGCCAGTTTCCCTGGAGCAACACCGCGCTTTGCCATAACAGCAGAAGCACCAAACAAGCCGGCTGCGAGTGCTGAACCCGCACCTAAGATTTTAACAATACGACTTTTATATCCCGACAAAGCTTCATCAAGTTCTTTCTGCGATGGTTTTTTGGCTTCATCCACATTGCCGTTCTGATTAATAATATCTTTAAAGTTGGTGACACCAGTACGCTTGGTGGTCATATAGTTTCTGGCAAATGGCACGGCCCAGTACAACCCACCCTGCACAGCATACATCGCCAACGATTTCCCTAGAATTCCCCAGCGTTGCGCAGGCGATCCGGCAGGAACATTGCCTTTGTTGAGTAGCTTTAATGCTTTATCCAACACCTTATTCAAAATCAAGCCACTGGTAAAGAACGCCACGGTGCCACCAAATTGACCTGAAGCCACATCAATCATTTCATCACGATTACGAGTCACAACGGTCTTAGGAATATTACTTCCTAAAACTTCTTGCGCCAAGGGATACAACACTTGCTTTTGTTCAAGCTGACCCAGTGCACTGGCAATTGAATTGATGTTAAAGATGGCCACGAAATTGAAGATCCTGTAAAACGAATATCTGGTAACGATTGTTGGGTTAAAAAGTTTCCATTAAAAAAGCCCCGTCCGATGTGGCGGGGCTTAATAGTCTGTGTAATTTATAAAAGCTAGTTAGAAATGCAACAAATTAACAACAGTCCATTAAGACCCACCACGGTTGTGGAGGAGCCTGTAGAGGAGGTCGTTGTTGTCATGTGTTTTTGCATAAAAGCTATTAAATCCTATATAGCAGTGCTTGTCAACTGCTTTGTATTAATAATAACGATCCAACATGAAAAAAATTGCGCTTTTATTGTAATCTTGTTTTAGTTTTGTTTTTAAAACCAAAACCCTGAAACCTACTGTGACCCACCTTCTGGCTCACGTCGTTGCCATAAGATAATGACCGTATCGTTTTGTATCTGTTTTTTTTTCAAGGGCTCAAAACGTTCGCCCATCCACGCATCAATGCTTTTACGAAGTTGTTTCGATGGTTTTTTAAACATCGTCCAAACACGGGTTCGGTTACGTGTTACATGTTGTAAGCGCTCCGCCAGACGCAATTCGTCCCATTCTTTATGTGAATTTTTATTTGGGATACCAATCATATCTGCTTTTTGAGACAGGTATTGTGCCAGCCCAATCGCACTCACACCCGAATGGCTCACCAAAACAAGATCGCCTTTGACCACGTAGGTATTGATATACTTCCCCGACATCACATACGGTGTATTCTCCAGCCCATAAAACCGAACAAAATCACCCACGCTAATTAAAACCGTGTTGGCCATCAGCGCCAAAATAATAATAAACAAACCCATACGCCGTGTAAGATGGCTCAAGTTTTCCAGCGCATAGGCATAAACCAAACCCAACACCGGCACCATTGGCAGAAAATAACGTGACGTTCTAAAGTAATGCGTGTTCTTTATCACATCAATCAAAATTAAAGGCACAAACGAAAACAACATCCACACAGCAGCAAACTTCAGCAGTGACACATCTTTCTTTTGCTTTAAGCCAAGCGCAATACCCAAGCCAAGTATACTGCCTGCAATAATTTGGAGAACAATATTTTTATACACTAGAAAAATTGTAAGGTGTTTAGCTAGTGCTAAAAAGAAGGTTTCTAAACTCCACAAACCTGTTGCAGAAAAATGGCCGTATGTTTTTTGATACAGCATTTGATCTTTGATCAACGGAAATAAGGGCAAGCACCCCAGAAAAATCACAACGGCACATACAATCAGAGGCTTTCGTTGTGATAGCCGGTAGCGTGTTTGCCATAATAAAAAGCACACAAAAAACAACATGCTGAACAAAAACGCATAATGCAGATACATCCCAAGCAAACATGAGACAGCCAACACACCCCACGCAAACCATGAGATGGGTTCTTCAACGTAAATGGCATCGTCATTTTTTTGTTGACACGGTTCATCCAAACTAGTTTGTTTTGTGGAATGAAGGGGTGCAATATACAGCACGGCCCACGTGGCGCACAAGCTAATTAACGTCAGCAAAGTATACAATCGAGCCATGTGGCTGTAATAGACCTGCATACCCGATATGGCAAACACCAACGTAAGTAACAATGCAAATTGCCTATCTCGAAATTGCCGACCGATCACATAGGCCATCGGTAACGCGAGAAGCCCCATTAGTACAGAAAAAATACGGAGCTGAAGCACATTGGGATTTAATGTTTTTCTTAAAAAACGAACCAAAGACGGATACAGCGGTCCTTGAATATTATTGGCCAACCCTTCTCGAAACGTCGCTTGATCGTAAAGCTTTAAAATATCATTGCGGTAAAACGCCGGATCAACGGGATCAACAGGATCAAACGGCTTGGTGTAACTATCAGGCCACCAGTTATACAAATGCAGGTTATACCCTGATGAAGAGGCCAGTGTGTAAATCTCATCACTGGTCACGCCTTGACGACCCCAAAACCCAATGCGCACAAAGGCACCAAAAAGCAGAATCATAATCAGTATGTATAACGCCGTTTTACGACCCAAAATAGCATGCTCGGTATCAAAAAAAGTCATCGTATATCGTTATCTCTTACACCGTGCATCCGTCTAAAACATACGGATTCGAGGGGTTCGCATCACGCTTTTAAGTTTACCACGATTCACCATAATCTCTTCAACCATATCCGAGTGATTGACTAATAAAGCGAGGTAATCACAGCCTTCAACCACATCATACAAGGACGTGCCTTCGTATTCAGGCAACACGGGGTCATAGGTCACAACATCCACACCACGTGCACGAAGAATTTCAACCAGATGCAGCGCAGGGCTCTCACGGGTATCACCCACATCAGGCTTGTAGGTTAAGCCCACACAGCAAACACGCGGCGTATCTAAATCAGCAATATCTTCTAAAATTTTACCCGCGCAATAGCCCGGCATGTCATCATTCACCTTACGGCTGGTTCCGATCAAGCGCGTTTTTTTAGGATTGGCCTCAACAAAGAACCACGGATCAACCGCAATACAGTGACCGCCCACACCAATACCAGGGCGAAGAATATTCACACGGGGGTGCATATTAATAAAACGAAGCGCTTCGGTCATCCGAATGCCATAATCATCGGCGAGTATCGATAGCTCATTAGCGAGCGCGATATTCACATCACGATAGGTATTCTCAGCGAGCTTACAGAATTCCGCTGTTTTATCATCGGTAAGGTAAATCTCACCTTCAATCACTTGAGATAAAATCGCCTTGGCCAACTCAGCTGACTCACGGGTGGTACCGCCCAAAACACGATGGTTATTCACCAATTCGTGAATGGTGTTGCCCGGCAGAACACGCTCTGGGGAGAAACATAAATGGAAATCGATGCCCGCTTTTAAACCCGTACTTTCTAAAATCTCTTTAACCACACCACTGGTTGTTCCAGGTGGGACGGTGGATTCCAGAATCACCATATTTCCTTTTTCAAGCACAGGAACCAAAGCTTTTGTGGCCGATTTTACGGCAGACAAGTCACAGTGTTTCGTCTCATCATTAACCGGCGTTGGCACGGTAATCAAAAACAAATCACTTTTTTCAGGCGACTCCGATGCCCTAAAGGCAAGTCCGCCGTCAATCACATCATTCCACCACGGCGTCAATTCAGGATATAGCTCAGGAATGGCTTTATTTTCAATGTTTTCAAGCACCGTTGGGCTTACATCAACGCCTTGCACGTCAAACTTGCCAAGAGCAAACATCAAGGCCGTTGGCAATCCAACATAACCCAGTCCCAACACACACACACGTTTATAGGTTAACGCAGTGGCTTGAAGCTTAGCCTGCGACGGAGACAACGGTAACGCTGTTGTAGCTTGTTGTGTTTGACTCATTACGGTCACTCTTGCTCATTAATACTGTATTTAAATCACCGAAATGAATTACGGCAATAACCCGCTTATTATAAACCGAACATACCCAGTAGCCCAATGCATCCAGAGATTTATGTTTAGTCGTCCGCAGTAGCAGTTCATAAACAATTGTTTTTATCTTGAATGCACTCTATACGCAACTTTTACCCTTAATTGGTTTTATTGCAATTAGAGCACTTCAAATTAAGTTGACAGCATTTTACAGCACGATTCAGGAGAATTAATTCATGTCGGTTTCATTCACGCCTTCTATGGCTCACTCAACACCCGCAGTTATAACAAACAAGCAGCCCATTCGCTTTGGTAATCAGGTCTCAAGCTCTGTACGCAATGCCAGTCACGAAAAAGAACTAAGCGATGTGTTTAACGAAGGAGTACAACACTTAAAAGAAGCCAGTAGAACGAATGACAGTGCTCGCTTTCGTGATTATTCTGTTGGTTTAAAAGCATTGCAAGAGCTGATTAATAATATGAAAAGTGGAAACGATTCACGAGTACTAGTAGATATAACTGAAGAAGATGCCCTTGAAGAAGATGACGGGCTTGAAGTCCGTGCCTCAGGACTCATCATTACAAGTGAACCTGAAAGTTCTGGATTAATCATTGCAACTGAAGCGGACATGCCAGACTTTCCTGAAGAAGAAAAATCGTTTTGGGGCAAAAAACTAGAAGTACTTGAAGCCGAAAGAAATACACCAGCTGATCAAGCAGACCCTGTTCAATTTGGAGAGCGCATTAACGACCGTCATCAAACCACGGTTGCCCAACTTGAAGCAGCATTAGAGAAAACCGCTGATTCAATTGCCTATAAGATCGAAAAGGGTTCTTCTGAAAGTGCCGCTAATGACGGTAACGTCTTAAG
>CAYGPY010000099.1:0-9530 GCA_964351765.1 uncultured Vampirovibrionales bacterium | reverse complement strand
CGGTAATGGCGCCGGCTTTGTCAAAGGCAGGACGCAAGCTACCTAACTTATCCACACGACCTCGACCGGGTTCTTCATCGGTATCCACCACAACCGGATCGCCTTTGCGTTGTGGAATGGTGACAGGTTCGATTTCGGCTTTAAAATCGCCATCGGCCACCGCTTTTTGAGAACGGGTGTAGCTGAGCGCGGAGAATTCATCGAGCGCTTCACGGCTGTAATTGTATTTTGTGACACACTGCTCGGCACAATTGCCCATGTGCATATCATCGTAGGGATCCCAGAGGCCGTCATAAATCATGCCGTCAATCAGGGTTTGATGCCCCATTTTGACGCCCGTGCGTAGGTTCTTGTTATAAAAAGGCGCTTGGCTCATATTTTCCATACCACCAGCCAACACGAGATCGGCTTCGCCAGCTTTAATGGCCTGAGAGGCCAACATCACAGCTTTTAGACCTGAACCACACACTTTATTGATGGTCAATGCGCCAACAGAATCGGGCACACCGGCCTTGCGCATGGCTTGACGGGCAGGGGCTTGACCCACACCAGCAGGAAGCACACAACCCAAGATCACTTCATCAATGGCGTCAGCCGACACACCGGAGCGACTGAGCACGCCTTTAATGGCCGTGGCACCCAGTTCGGGCGAGGCCACTGTGGAGAGGCTTCCCATAAAACTGCCAATGGGCGTGCGTGCGGCGGCAACAATATAAACGTCGTTTTGGTTTGCGTCTGACATAGCGGTGTTCCCCTGCTCTAAATCCTAAAAAGGCAACGTAATTCTAAGCAATATATACCTAAAACACGGCCAAAACAAAAGGCGACTTCACAAGGAAAGCACCGCTACACTCTTACACGCTCTATACGTCGTATTTACAAGCCATTTTAGGTTTATGTGCCTTCAAACATAGGGCAGGCAAAGGCCGAGGCGGGGATATCGCCGTTATGATAATTACAATAGCCCAAGGGTTTTTCGGCGGGCTCGTCAAAATGTTTGCACCCTGCACACCGATTTTTACGGCGCTCGTACTTACCGGTACGACCCGCAGTACGGCGATCAGCTTTTTCACGACGCTCGTTTTCACCATTCCAATTGATGTTGTCAGGCAAATGCGCAGCGTCAGACCCGCCCTCCGTTGCTGTTGCCGTTGGTGATGTGCCTTGAAACCGTTCAGGCATCATAACTAGTCGTGATGTATGTAATCCTGCCATCAGCGATATTGTCTCAAAACGCCATGACCATGAACATAGACCAATGGGTTAATGTTGTAGCGAAAAAATCTGGCCAGTGAGCGAAAACAAATGTAAATGTTGCAATTAATCCCGCACCTTGTATTGGCTAAAGCTCCACAATAAAGGCCCTCTTCAAGCTTAACCTGTGCATAACATAACTTCGATTGTAATTTCAGGGCAATTTGATACGCTAGATCCACTACCTTATAACACGCTAAAGCCACCGCCTTGATCCAATATCAATTTACACAACAACCATTAGGAGATGCTTTAAATTATGTCAGCCTCACATCAGCCTACCCGACCGCCTTTTAATTTAAAAATTAGTGAGTACCAAACACCACCCGAACCGCACAATAATAGTGGTAGTGATAAAGACGTGCACCGGAATGTAAAAGATTTTTTATTAAACGGTATGGATAAAGCCATTGATGGGATGAAAAATATTTTTTTACATGCAGGTGCTATGGCAAACACCGTGGTGGATGACACCAATTTTGACAACGATGCCTTAACCTACCATGTGACCCAGCTCAACAAAGAAAATACTATGGAGCTGGTATTCGATCCCCTTGATGTGACGTTTGATATAAACACCACGATGGTGGTGCCTGATAAAAAAGCCACCGTGCGCGATGTGATTAAGACGAACCCAAGAGCCAGCAAACGGGTAGAGCGTATGCTACTAGACTTGGAAAATCGCACGGGTATCCCCGTTCGGGCTAAGGTTACCCTGTTGGACACACAAGGCAATCACATTGAGCCTAGCGCAAAGCACATTAGCCAGAGTGGTTATCGGTCGTTGCTTGCTCAAAACCAACAAGAAAATCAACACCGTTTTAATGCACGTATTGCCCAGCCCAACGCTCAAAAAGAAACACCACAAACCAACACGATGCCACCCGCACCGTTCAATCCCAATGCGGGCTTGGCCAACATTGCAAGTGGGCACTACAACCCGTTTGATCCGTATGGGACGTATGGCCAACGAGGAACCTCCATACTGAATCCCTACCCAAACCGAAACCTCATTCAAGAAGACCTAAATTCAATTCAGCGAAACCTAGCACATGCGGCCCAGCCCAAACAATGGACTCAAAGCCCACCCCAAGTACAAGGCCACAGCCTAAGCAGCATTGCCAACCCAATGGATCCCTACAGCCTCCAAACAATCCAAGCCACAACCCAACGCATCCAAGCCCAAAACCGAGTCCTACAAAAACAACTTAATCAGATGCGACAAGTACAAAAACCTTCGCAAAACATTTTATACAGACTCTCCAATTACAATCAAGCAGAAGCTGCAGAACAAAAACCAAACACAAAGTACTGGAATAATTTTGAGGCTGAATTAGAAACAAAAATGCAAAAACAACGAAGTGAATACGCCAGACTTACGCATAATGGTACATTAAGAGATATGTTTACTGTACACCTTAAAGCTAAAAATTTAGCAAGACAAATTTACAAGGAACATATCATTAAAGAATTAGCTCTTAATCCTAAACCTCTCACTTGGTATGACTTGGCCAAAATCACAGACAAGACTGCACATATTTCATCAAATGATACCGAATTCAGAATAATAATGTGGACGTTGTTTGGTGCTCAAAATTCGCCATTATTAACCAAATATATTGACAGTAGAAATCTAGGATTGAAACAAAAGTATCACAACACAGGCTATCAAGTAGAGCAGTTCCATCATTATTTAGGCGGTGTCACAGGAGACTTTTATGAAAGTCACCGAAAAAATAATATATTGGGTATTATAATTACCGAAATAGGTGATGACACCTTTTTAAACCCTGGTGACATAAAATTATTCCTAGATACACAAGGTCATCGTGATGACTTTTTAAATGGCGAAAAAAATAACACGGGCCGCTTCACGGTAGCCCCCAACATAAAAAAACTATTAAAACCGAACATTCATTAAGTCGCTTAGGCATTCATCTAAAGTATACTCAATATAAACTCAACAAACTGGAATCTTTATTTTAATGCAATTAAAGTCGTTAGTCGCCTATAAAAAAACAACTCCCATCATATTTACTGTGGTGTTAATTTTCACGTTATTTACATTAAGCGCACGTTACTTTATTTTCTTTAAGATTGCTCATAACTTAGAAAAACCACCTTACCCACTCATCACGAAAACACAAACCAAAAAACTTAAAGGTACCATCCTTAGTATTAATTATAAACATCCTTTATCCATCTTCTGGAAGATTTGGCCGAACCCATATAAGATCACTTTTCCAGACACTAAATTAAAACCTCTCTCACAAAAAGACACTGTCAACATAAAAAACAGAACCTGTACTGTACAGGACTACTCGCCCAACAAGAAATATCAACTCTGGAGTTCTTTTTATAAACAGCCTAGCCAGCATAAAACAAAGAAAATAACACCAAAGCATTTTGAACTACCTTGGAGTAGTTATAGCTTTGTTAGTTGGTCACCAGACAGCAACTACTTCATTTATCCCAAAGAAGCTGAGTTCAAACGCTTTTTATTTCCTGAGGCCACTCATTACTATTGGATCGTGCTATATGATATCCATACAAAAACAAACTCTACTCTGTTTCCCTATCCCATTACATTAGGTATTAATGGTGAAAATTGTCTTTTCTGGGACTAGCTCCCTGCTTCAAAAGAAAAACACAGGTTTCATTCAAGAAGACTTAGATCAGAAGTAATAACTTTTTATAAAAGTCACCCGTCGTTATTTTAAACTTACAGTAGGACACCTTTCATGCAAACAAAAAAAATCTTAATTACTACTTTTATTCTTATTGGTAGTTTATTACTAATAAATAGCCTCCTATTAAACAGTAGTTGTAAAACCACTGTTTATTCATCTCATTTTTCACCAAGTAAAATTTTTGTTGCTAATATCTTTGATAAGGACTGTGGTGCAACAACCAGTCAAAACAAACAAATAGAAATCATTTTAAACAATCAAAAAGAAAGCATACTAAACAAGTTTCTACCCGGCATTTACGGTTACCTAAATGAGCACAAGGACACTATTTTTTCAGCAAAAGGGAATCCAGCGATCACTGTAAACTGGAAAAATGACACGCATGTACACGTCTCCTATTCTAGGGCAGAAACAATCTACACAAAACTGTCCGAGTTAAAGACCGTAACCGTTACCTATTCTGAAATCCGGCAAGGATCTCACAATGCAAATTAACTGGGTAAGACTCTGCATAATAGTAGTTATTGGTACATTTTTAATAATATTCCTAAGCTCGCTCGAAATCGAACTATTACCCAGCAATAATTAAATTCATTGGCTTATGTTCGGTTTTCTAGCCGGTTTTAGCGTTTTGCGAGCATCTTTTCTTTTTGGAGTTTGCCTTCCATCAGCTTCGTGTAGTGTTCGGTGTAGAAGGCGTCATAGGTTCCGACTAGGATTGCTTTTCTGGCTTCTTTGGCTAAATTTACCAGTGTGTAGATGTTGTGGATACTCAGCAGTGTGCCTGCCGAACTTTCTTGCATCGTGAAGATGTGGCGCAGGTAAGCCCGCGTGTAATTTTGGCAGGTGTAACACGCACAGCCTTCTACCAAGGGCGCAAAACTTTCTCGGCAGTCCGAATTTTTAATGCTTTTATTTCCGTAAGGCGTAAAAAAGCTACCGTGCCTAGCATTACGCGTGGGCAATACGCAATCAAACATATCCACACCGTGTTTAATGCCATCGAGTAAATCTTCTTGCGTGCCAATGCCCATGAGGTATCGCGGCTTATCTTCGGGCAATAACGGGGCGGTAAATTTCACCACCTCGTTCATCATAATTTTGGTTTCACCCACGCTCACCCCACCAATGGCATAGCCATAAGCGGGCATGGTTTTTACAAATACAACCACTGGGTTGGCAAAAGTTCAAAAGTGGGTTCCGGCACAATGGGGAACAGGGCTTGCTCTGTTGGGCGCGCGTGATGCTCAAAGCATTGCTCTAGCCAACGGTTGGTTTTTTGCAGCGATTTTTCAGTGTACTCATACGTACTTGGGTAGGGTGGGCATTCATCAAAGGCCATAATAATATCGGCGCCAAATTTGTTCTGCATCGACATCGATTCTTTCGGGCCAATAAAGCGTTTTTCGCCCGAATTGGGATCTTTAAAATGCACGCCTTCCTCAGTGATTTTTCGGAATTTGGCCAAGCTAAACACCTGAAACCCGCCTGAATCCGTCAGAATCGGCATATCCCAATTCATCCATTTGTGCAGACCACCGGCTTTTTCAATCAAATTGGGCCCCGGCTTTAAAAATAAGTGATACGCATTACACAACACAATCTGTGCGCCCGTGTCTTTAACCAAGGGCCACGTCATCGATCGCACTGCCGAGTGTGTTCCAACCGGCATAAATACGGGGGTTTCAACAATACCGTGAGGTGTATGGAATTCACCAGCACGCGCGAACCCGCCAGAAGGGCTGGGTTGAGTACTTGTTTCCTCGACACTATCATCAGCTTGTGCATCAGCTAATACTTTATTTTGTGTAGCAAGTAACTTAAATGTAAAATTGCCTAAACAATTGCTTTTCAGATCGTTGTTCATAATGGTATTATCATATAAGAAACAGGGAGTAATGACAGCCACTCAATTTGATTTTTATACGAATTTATTTTTCCGTTTTGTTTGTTGATTCATCCCGTATGAATCGGTTCGCCACCTATAACATCGCTACATTCAGTGAGGGGTTTGTAGCCACCAAATTGACTGCTAAATTACTCCCTGCTTTCTTCACCACAGCAAAACCAAAAGGAGGAGATGATCAACCAGATATATTTTGAATTACGAAAGAAAGAAATGGGTTTCACCACAATTTAAAAAATGAGATACATAATTGGGGAGACATGGTTATGGTTAACGACTACAACACCCCTCATGATGGCCAAACACCGTATGAGGGACATCACCACACATTCGATTTTACAAGTGAATCAGCACTAAACGTCATGCCGTATCTATCACCACTGGGGCTATTTAGCGGAATCAACTAGCCACTAAAGACCAAGTACACGATGTAATTAAATACGTTACTGTTCCAACACAAACCGCCACGGTTACTTAACTGAAGATATTCAGAAGCGCGTCATGTATGTAAACTTACGTGACGAGATGCACCCAAAACGTCTGACTACTAACACAAAGCAGACAAAAATCGGTTTTATGCTTAAACAGGGTTTCAGTTTTATTTAGGCATAAAACAAGGTTTGATCAAGACGCTAGCACGTATCAACCACGGTGGGTAAAGGAGACAACGGTTCTATGACAGAGCATGCACATCACGCAAATAATACGAAGAAGGACACGGACTACAAACCGTGCGACTCACGATACCGAAACTCATCTTACTTTTTAGAAGACCAATTGCGGTGTTCTGAAGCGGTGGATGATTTTCAAAGTATGAAAACCATGGTCAATCGCCTTGCCGCGTTTGATCCATTTCAACACGTTTCCTTCTGCAAGACAGAAGTAAAACCAGTTCAAATCTCAATTGATTAACAACTGGCTTAACTAACAAACCAACTAACAACAATAAACAACAACACTATCTAAACGTAACAGGGAGGTGCTTTTCAAGCGCCTCCTTGATGCTTTTAAAGACCGCGTCAACGTCCTTGTCTTTTAAGGTATTCTCGCTTGATTGGAATGTGAGGCGATAGGCCAAACTCCGTTCACCCTCGTCCAACTGATCGCCGGTGTACTCATCAAACAACAACACGTCTCGCAGCAAATCACTCTGTTGATTTTCGATCACCGATAAAATCTCTTGATGGCTTAAGACTTGCTTGGCCGAAAACGCCATATCACGTGTTACCGCAGGATAAGCCGACACCGCATAATCGGCATCCGTATCCACGTGCTGAGCCACGGCTTTAATGATGGCTTCTAAATCAAGCTCCACCAAGTACACAGGTTTTTTAAACTTCAAACGCTTGGCCCGAACTGGATGCAATTCACCCAACACACCCAAACCTTGTGATTTTTTACCTTGCTGAATCGCCACCGTTGCCGTGCGACCTGGATGCAAATCATCGCCCTCTGTTTGAGCCGTAAACGCAAAGTCACTTAAGCCCACAGCGTGCAACACATTTTCAACCATGCCTTTAACCCGATAGAAATCAGGTGCTTGCGTTGCTTTTACATCCGCGTGCCAATCACCTGATTGTGCATTGCCTGTCATTAAAATACCGAGGCGCAACTTCTCGCTCACGCCTGAATGCTTCACACTTGGTTTGCCCATTTGATGATACGTGCGTCCAGTTTCAAACACCCACACATCGTCCACACCATTGGCTTGGTTAAACTTGGCCACTTCTAATAGGTTGGGCATCAAACTCTGACGCATCAACGTATGATCACGTGAGTGTGAATTAATAACCGATACCGTTTGTTTTTCGTCCAACGGGAAGCCTGTTTTTTCAAGCAAGCTTGGACCAATGAGTGAGGTTGTCATCACCTCTTGCAAGCCCATGCCTTGCACCGCATTACGCAGTTTGGTTAACACACGTTCACGAGCGGTAACGGGCGATGACGTTGCTTTTTTAGGCAAGGTATAAGGGATATTATCGTACCCGTGGATACGCACCACTTCTTCAATCACATCAATTTCGCGTGTTACATCAACGGCTCGGTGTGATGGCACACTCACCAACAACACATCATCGGATTTTGTTTCCACACCAAATCCTAATTTACCTAAAATCGCCGTCACTTCAGAAGCATCTAACGACAAGCCAATCATTTTTTCAAAACGCGATAAACGAAACTCAATATGTTTTGATTCATAAGTAGGTCGAGCCGATTCGGTAATCCCAACCAGTTCGGCACCGGTGAGTTCTTTGTACAAATCAATCGCACGACACAATGCCGTAAAGGTACTGCCTTCATCAATGCCGCGTTCAAAGCGAGCTGATGCCTCGGTGCGTAAGCCAACCGACTTGGCACTTTTTCGGTTACTGGCCGCATGGAAAATCGCCGCTTCTAAAAACAAGGTACTCGCACCCGTTTCGATATCAATCTCGGTACTCGCGCCACCCATTACACCAGCCAAAGCAACCGGTTTATCATCTTTGGTAATCAACACCGCTTCTTCAGTCAGTGTTCGTTCTTCGGCATCGAGTGTTGTTATTTTTTCATCAGCTTTAGCAAAACGCACGCCAACAGTGCCAGATAAACCCAGCTTATCGCCATCAAAGGAGTGAAGCGGTTGACCCATTTCCATCAACACGTAGTTGGTAATGTCCACCACGTTGTTAATCACCTTTACACCCATGGCTTCTAAGCGACGGGCCATCCAATCTGGTGAAGGGGCCGTTTTCATTGTCGTCATTACCGCACCCGCATAGTAAGGGCACAAGGTGGTATCCGAAAGTTTAACGCTAGGTAAACTGGCTGGCGATTCTGCTGAATACGTTTTAATTTCTGGCAGGGTTAGCTCACGATTAAAGAGTGCAGCCACTTCACGAGCCACACCAATCACCGACATCTGATCGCCACGGTTTGCTGTGGGTGCTGTGTGCAGCACCGTATCACTGGCCAAGCCTAACACTGTTTCCAGTGGCTTACCTAAGTCTGCATCGGTGGCGTGTTGTTTCACATCCCAAATACCCTCGCCCACTTCATCTGCATAGGTTTCGGTTAAACCCAGTTCATCCAAAGAACAAACCATCCCGCAGGATTCCACACCACGAATGACTGCATTACCCAGCGTGAAGGTGGAACCATCTTTTCGGTTCAACACCACAGCGCCCTCTAAACCAAAAGCGATTAACATGCCCTCAGCTAAGTTTGGTGCGCCACAAACCACTTGCTGTGTTTGGCCGTTGCCTCGGTTGACGGTAGCTAAACGTAATTTATCGGCATTGGGATGCGGATCTAATTTTTCGCACTTGGCCACAACCACGCTACTAAACTTCGCACCCACGGTTTCAATTTCTTCAACTTCCAAACCTGAATTGGTAAGCGCTTCCGAAATTCCTTCTGGCGTGAGTCCTTTAATATCAACGTATTGAGATAACCATTCCAATGAGATCCGCATAATAAATAAAAATCCTTAACACTTTTTTAAAAATAAAATTTAAATAACGACACTTTATTTAGGATTGAACTGACGCAAGAAACGCAGATCACCGTTAAAGAACAAACGAATATCGTTGATCTTATATTTCAGCATGGCCAAGCGTTCAATACCCATACCAAAGGCAAAACCCGTGTAGCGTTCCGAATCGATACCCACGTTTTCTAACACATTAGGATCCACCATACCG
>CAYGPY010000098.1:0-9669 GCA_964351765.1 uncultured Vampirovibrionales bacterium | reverse complement strand
AGGAAGTAACATGCAAACCTTAGAAAAACGACAAACCTTAACTCAAGCCCCAGCTAAAGAAAATAGTTTAGCCATTCGACCCGCCCAGTGGGATGATATGGAAAACATCGCCAATTTCGTTCGTTCTACGGCAGAATGGTACCGACCGCTTTCTAACGAGAAAGACATGGCAGAGCACAGTGTTGATGAAAACTGGAAAGAAGTTAACTTTCAGGCTCGTGATTTTTACGTTGGTTATGATGGCGACACACCCATCGGCACATTATCACTTCAATACTTTGGGGACTATGCCTATATCGGATACCTTTATCTTGATGCCTCCTGTGTGGGTAAAGGGTACGGCAAACAGTTTATGCAGTTTGCCGAAAAAACAGCTTTAAAGAAAGGGTTAAAAGGACTTTTCTTAATTTCACACCCTGAAGCACACTGGGCAGTAAAAGCCTACGAGAAGTTTGGGTTTGTTGCAACATATACAGAAAAAGAAGACATTCTTAAATGGAATAACACATGCTTAGAGACGTACTATGAAGAAAATTTTCATATCTTTATCTATGACTTCGAGGTAGCATTAGCTGGTTCAGCCACATAAGACACATTTAGAATTATTAATCTAAACGTTATTAGGCGATGGAGAGGAACAAGAGAGATGACAGACTCAAGCAGAAAAGTGGCCCTACTCGGGTTCAGCGTTACAACAATGGAATCATTGGATAAGGCTGGCTATGAATTTGTAGCCGTTGTACCGCCAGATTTTGAATCCCATATGAAAGACCACGCCATTCCTCACGTGTTATGGGATTTTGATAAACTCAACGAAGAATCTAATCAGCTTTATGAACAACTTCAAGAAATGGGTGTTGATGCAGCCGTTCCTCTTTATGAAGAAACAGTAGAATGGGCAGGTGCTTTGAACTCGCGCTTCCGTAACGATCCTCGTCTTTTCAATCGCTATTTTCTGTTTAGAGATAAGGCCATGATGAAGCGTAAAGCCCAAATGAGTGGGATTCGTGTTGGTGTTTTTGAAGAGGCTGATAGTATTGAAGATACCCGTCGGTTCTTTGAACGTGTTAACAAAGCCTTGTTAAAGCTTGATGGCGAAGAAAAAGCCTTTGTCCATTTAAAACCCACCTCTGCAGCCGGTTCGGTCGGTCACAAACTGATTAGTGGTGATGACGACATTCAGGCACTTACGCCTGAAGACTTCCCGTGTTTAATTGAAACCCATCTCGATGGCCAAGAATTTTCGTGTGAAGTCTTTATCCATAAAGGCAAAATTCGTTTTCTCAACATTACTGAATACATCCGACTGGGCCACACGAACTTTATTCCGGCTTCCCCTGAATTGGAAAGCAAGCGGCCACTCATTGAAAAAGCTGTTCAAGAACTCATTGATGCCTTTGGTGTTGAGTACGGCATGATTCACCCTGAATTCTTTATCACCCCGAATGATTCCATTAGTTTTGGCGAAGTTGCCGCGCGGATTCCAGGCGGACATATCTTTGACCTGATGGCAAAAGCCTATGGTTTTGATCCGTATGTTGGATTTGCTATGTGTTGCAACCCAAAAACAACCGAAGAAGAGTTTTTCAGCTTCTTCCCCAAAGACGCCACAGATAGAAAACAGTATTCTGGCTGCGTTATGGTGTACCCTAAGCATGCCCACGTTACAGGTTCAAACATCCCTGATGCATTATTGAGTGACCCTTATTATGAAAAGCATGACTTGTTTGTGCCCGTAGACGCGAAGGTTGCTGAGCGAGCTGGATTTGGAAACCATTACGGCACGGTGTATTTTAACGGAGATGATGCTGAAAGAATGCGAGAGTTATTAGTTCAGTACGATAATACAGACTTCTACGTAGGGAGCCCTGTACTAGATGCCGCGGCTATTTGATTTTTTTAAAACAGCGTTATTAAAAAAGGGAAAACCAATGAGTATCTCAAACACTGATACACCGATGTCTTCATCGGCAAGTTCTCCTGCGTCTGATTCTAATTCTGACTCCGAGTCACTTCTTTTTGGAAAGTTTGATCGGGCCCTAGAAGCCTTGCATGCGGCAAAGCCCTTTGCCAAAAGCAACTATCAAACAAACGTTTTTCAAATTGCCGAACTGATACTGGCAAGTAGTACAGGCTTGCGGTACCTATATTCTAAAGCCCCCTTGTTTGATACTTATGGTGTTTTTTATGGTGGCCCTTGGCAACAGGCTGAAAAGCTTCTCCCTGGATTAGTTCGTGGTGGATTGGATTCGAATGGAATCTATCCAACCGTTGAGGTTTTAAGCGAACTTCGTATGCTATCCATTGCCAAAGGACACGCTATTTCTGAGCACGTTAGTGCTCAAGCCGCTGAGGAGTTTTTAAGCGGTGTGATGGCATTAAACTTTGATTTCTGTTTTCCAACACAAACAGAAGAAAGTCGAATGAGTCCGTCTACAAACCAAGCTTTATGCGAACGTCTTTTTGCCCTTCTTATTGAGGAGCTATCGATTGAAACATTAATGAGTGACATTGTTTCTGAGATTGAGCAAATTTGTGCCCAACGCCCCATTACAAATAAGCACTTAATTAAAATGATTGAAATGGCCGAAACCATCCCTGTTAATGACGATCAATCAGAAAAGACCAATAAACTCGGCAAATACATCCGTGCCATTAAAGGTTCAAGCCCGTTAGGGAAAGGACTTGAAAATTACGCCGAATACCGCGAGCGCCTTCTAATAGCCAGTACCGAAGAACTGGAAGAGGAAGCCTCCTTTTTTGCTGAAAATTTAAAAGAAACGGGACTTTCAAGTCCAAACCATGCTGTGTTACTTCGATATCTTGAGCGAAATCATTCTGAGTTGATTGGTGCCGCATTCGGTTTAAATGCAACAGGTCTTGCTGAATTAGAACAAAATGAAAAGCTGATCCATGACTTAATTACGTTTGCTGTGTTGCCCACCACATATCGCTGTATCTACGGCTTTTCAAATCTTCTAGAACGCTCTTTGCTGTCTCGAACAGAAATTAGCGTAGGCATTCAAAAATTAGTCGATTTAGATCTCTGTTCTGATGTAAGACACAACCTTCTTGTTCAAAGAGATTTTCAGGATGGTGTTACGGCCAACTCCATACTGGTGGCCGGCGTCATCATGGTCTTAGGGCAACCTTTAGGCATTGGGCAGGGTAAAAACCCAACGTGTCAGGCGGCCAGAGCTATTAGCTTGTGGAGTCAACATGCACCGGGGTATCTTATTAAGCTCTTGATTTCTGCTGCAAGTGAAGGGTTTATCGACGTTTCTTTTGATGGTGAAGTGATCAAATCCTCCACGCTCACTGGTGGGCTTTCAACGCAACAAGATTATGATTTAGACCCTGTTTCGGCTGTGCTCATTCCACATCTGGATCGTTTATACGATGAAATGATGAGCCGTGTTTCGCTTCGTCATGAAGATGGTCACAAATGGGTTAACCCTGCTTTATACGGACATTGGGTGTCTAAAGAATTTTCGTCATTATTTGATAAAACAGGTCAGGTCGTTAATTTTCATGACTTTGTTCGCCTGTTTTTTGCAACGCATCACCCTTCGTTTAATAGCGGTCACCCACTGATGTATCCAAATCCTGTAGGGTTATTGATTACCTCTACCCACGGTGACCTGTTAGGACCCCATGCTGTTTCAATACAGCGTGTGGCTAAAGATGTAGAAGGCAGACTTCGAATCTATTTTTACAACCCTAACAACGAAGGGCGTCAGAACTGGGGTCAGGGGATATGCCCTTCGGTTTGCGAACAAGGCGAACTCGAAGGCGAATCATCACTGCCCTTTGAACAGTTTGTGTCTCGCCTGTACGCATTTCATTACAACCCTTATGAAGTCGGTGACGCTTTTGCCGTGCCTGTTGAGATGATTAAATCTATCGAAACGCTGGCCAAGGAGAGTTGGGGCAAGGCCTACACGTGGAAATAAGCAGTTTTGGTTCACAGTAAATAAAGTAGGTTACAATGGGTAGATGAAACCGATTATTCCTGTTTACTTCCATGACGATCAGCTCTTGTTTCACCCCCCTTACGAGTGGGATAAGCGAGGGTATGTTCCGCATCCTGAAAGCCCAGAACGCCCTAAAGCCATACTAAAAGTACTCAATCAGTTCCCTGATGAGTTCAAGGTTTCATCACCAGAGACCCAACCCGAGGATTTAGCGCACCAGGTTCATGTCTCTCATTTACTTCGGTTATACAACATTGCCGAGACTTTGGAAGAAGACGCTTTTTTCTTTCCGACATTCTTTCCAAAAAACCATCAAACCAATGTCGATCCAGAGAACCTGAATAATACTGGGTTCTACTGTTTTGATACAAGTACACCCCTAGGTAAACATACGTACACCTCTGCACTATGGTCCGCTGCAACCGCAACAAAGGCTGCCCAATGCGTGTTATCGAAAGAATCCAAGTTATCGTATGCGCTCACGCGTCCCCCAGGTCATCATGCCGATAAGAACTATTTTGGTGGCTACTGCTATTTAAACAACGCTGCTATTGCCGCCTCATTACTCAGTGAGCACGGCTCTGTTGCGATTGTTGATATTGATTATCATCACGGTGACGGCATTCAATCTATTTTTTATTACGATTGCCGTGTGTTAACCACCTCGGTTCATGCCGATCCCACTAATCGATTTCCTTACTTTAGTGGGTTTGCTTCAGAAATAGGACTAGGCGCGGGTGAAGGGTTTAATCTAAACGTTCCGCTGCCTTATGAAACAACGGGTGAGAGTTTTTTAAACGCGTTAACCACGATAATCATTCCAAAAGTGAACACGTTTAACCCCGATTTTTTAATCATTGCTGCGGGCTTTGATACCTATAAAGATGATCCTTTATGCGACTTTAAGCTAGAGACCGATGACTACACAAAAATAGGAAATGTGTTGGGCCAATTAGATCTCCCTACCGTTGTTGTTCAAGAAGGGGGCTATTTTTTGCCTGCCTTGGGTGATAATGTAAAAGCCTTGCTTTGCGGTATTCGTGATAAACAAAACAAATAACAACAGATAAAAACTGTTGCATACTCTGTTCAAGCCTACAAGAGGCTCTCAGCGCATTCATAAATAAGTTCAGGGGTAATACACGCGCTAGAACATTTAACCTGTTTTTGATATGCTCTGTAAATACGGGTAACCGTAGAGGGATTTAGATGAAGTCAAAGTGTGGCTTCAAATCTTTTATAGCTCATTATAAACAGAGGACTCCTGACATGAAGTTAACACGATCCGTCTATCCATTTTTTTTCAGTTTATTAATGATGGTTGCTTGCCTGCCTCCGGTTTTTTCAGAAGATACAGCACTCACTGTTCAATCTGCTCTTAAAGAACTTCAGACAGAATCAGACTATATCAATACGCGTTATAAAACACTAAACGACCTCTATTATTCTGATAAATCTCTAGTAACACTCGAAAATGCTTTTAACGAGTCAGGCATAGGGTTTTCTCATAAATATACAAAAAGTTGGGGTTCATGGATCTGGACTGATTGGGCATACACCAAAGATTTTTATAAAAACCACGTTGGGGCACTCAACTCAAGTATCAATACGATCAAACGGCAGGGGAAGGTCTCTCCTTCGGATATGAGCTATCTGCGTGCTGGCATTAAGACGTGGCGCAATGATGAAAAAAATATAGACCAAGCTTACCGTGAATTAGTTCGCTCTTATATTGACAGGGCAAGAACCCTTGATGATCGAAAAAAAGTTCAAGATGAACATGACAAGATTGCCTTTATTAGCAGAACAGCTCCGCAAGAAGCAAGGTTGAAGCAATTAAAACAACAGCTTGAAGAACTCAACAAGCGCAATAAAAAGATTTCAGAATTCATTGAAAAAACTAAAAAGTATCAGCTCTCCGGGAAATACTGGAAAAAAATAGTTTATTCTTCGCTCAGCACAAATAGCCGAGTGCTTACTATCACTAAAAATATAACAGCAACGGTTGTCAATCAACCCACGCCACCTTGCCCCGAAACCTTCCACCCAAGAGAGAATGTTATTGATTTGACTAGTAAACTAAATCAACGCTTTGAAGCAGCTAAAACTCAAGTTATTGAACAAATAAAACCAAGTAACCCGCCACAACAAGGAGAGCAATAATGCAAAAAACATATCTTAAATTTATTGCTATTATCCTATTCTCTGCTTTTTACTTAGGTTTTAATAGCTTATTGATTTACGCTCAAGAAGCACCCGAATCGCCTCGTCTTGAATATCAAGATAATGGGGAAGATGTATCTGCTGATAGAGCAGAAGCAATTAGACGTATCGAACGTCTTTTTGAGAATCAGATGCCCGGAAATCTACAACAACACATTGATGAATTCACACGTAATACCGAAGATATTGAACAGGCTATTCGTTACTGTAACAAAGAGCAATTTGCCGTTTACATGGAAATGCTCAACAGAAATATTCATCGTACAAAAAGTGAATATCGAGACAATACTCAACTACTGATTAGGCTCAATCACGAGTTCCATCAATTGGACAGTGACTTTCGTGCCTCTTATAAAGGCGGTGGGGCAGACCCCGTTGGTGGAGCTATAATAGGTAGTGGTGCAACATTCACAGCAGCAGGCGCATCTAGAATGTTTGTTTCCCATTCAAGTAACATGCACCCTACTATGGCTGCTGCCATGCTGATACCCAACATTATCCGACTTAGCTGGCTCAGTGTTGATGCGGTTACGATGTATGCGCTTCAAGACGATCTACTGGCTTCTTTGGAAGTGAAACTTCATTTTGAACGGGTTATCTTACCGACTTATCGTGAGCATTTAAGGGTTATGGAATCTGCCTTTCAAGAGTACCAACAAATTTTTGATGAGGATGCTTGTGGGTCTCGTCAGTGCATGCGTGAAAACAAGTAATGATTGACCACTCTTATAAGACCCTTTAAGATTTCCTCTTTTTTATAACCTTACTCACAAACGGAGAGGTCATGGCTCGAAGTAGGGCGCTGTAGTTTACGTCAAACCTCATCTCGGTGCCTACTCGGTGCGTTTCGCCTTCTGAACTTAGAATCAAATGATCACTACTTGCACCCAGAATTTCTATCTCCTTGGGTGGTAAAAGCCCATTGTGATCAATGTCTTGACGACCCACGGCTAAAATTGTTTGTGTTCTATTGCCACGGTCATTATTGACAGGCGCATCTCCAAAAGTGGATTGTGCTGTTTCACCCCACGGTAACGTGGGCTTTGATTTAGATTCGATCACTTCGGCAACCAGTGTTATTGCATCGGTATAAAGCCCTTCAATCGGCGTTCGATTCAGGGGTTCAACACCCAACAAAATAGATTCACCCAATCGAAGTTGGTTAACACGGCCAATATCGTTGCTACCGCCTAGTGCCCACTCAAGGCTTCCGGAATTACCACCCGAAACTATTTCAAGGGTCATCCCAAACGTTGATTCTATTGAACCAACCAATCGTGACAGCTCCGCCATATTAGTTGAATCAGGTATCACCCCATTACGACACCCCAAATTTGTGCCGATTCCCTTGAGTACGATATTGGGCAACTGGCGAACTTTTCGCACGGTGTCTTCCAAATTCTCTGGCATAATACCTTCACGAAGATCTCCTAACTCCACCATCAATATCACGCCATGTGTACAGTTATTATTTTTTGCTGAACTTGAAAGTTTTTTAATCACCTCAAGTTCTGTATTAAAACTAATGTCGGCATAATGTACAACGCGATCGACTTGACTCACTCTGGGAGATCGGATCAGTGTCATCGGTGATTTTATATCTGCTTTAATCATTGTTTGGATATTCTCAATACGAGAATCACCGATCGTAACGACCCCAGCCTGTAGCATTGTGTTGGCAATATTAGGCTCACCTAAAAATGCCTTACTCACGCCCATCACAGAAATACCCAAACGACCTAGTCGAGTGACCAGTGCATAGGCGTTAAAGTAAATCTTTTCAAGGTCAATATCTAACCTTGGTGCCATCATTTAACGTTTAATGCCTGTTTCTGTTGAAGTTCAGGAAAGGCCAATAAAACCATATCAATGAGTGCTTCATGAGGTCGAGTAAGCGCATCGGTTACAGGGATGCCCAATTCCGCCTTATAGTCGTGGATGGCTTGAGTGACTTCCGTGTCCGACATGTTTTCGTGATTCAGGGTTAAACCAATCACCTTGGTATCCGACATCGTTTCAATAAGATGAATTTCAGAACTCGGGGTGGGCATCGGCATATTATCGAAATCACAGCGGTATTGTCGCTTTGGCGCATGTTGTAAAATAACAGCTTGAGGAAGGCTACCCTTTAGAATAATAGACGGCACACTAAACGCAGGGTGACTTAATGCACTTTGGCCTTCGATCACAATCACATCAGGCTGTTCGCCTTCGTAAGCTTCAACAACCGTTGATTCCAGTTCACCAGAGCAAAATTGAGAAGGAATGGCATCAAGCGCCACGCCATAGCGAGCGCCTTGAATTAGACCTGTTTGGCCGGTTCCAACCATCACTGTTTTGATGCCGTAGTTATTAAGCACCTTGGTTAGCATCACGGCAGTAGTTCTTTTACCAATAGCGCAATCCGTTCCAAGTACAGCAATTCGTATACACTTTACTGTATTAATTTTCCCTGTATAGAGTCGTAGATCTTTTAAAGGACGGGGCTTTCTTATATCTGAAATCTTAATGTTATGTCGTATGCCTGCTGCAACGAATTCAGGATCGTCATTTAAAAACTCCTGAAGTCCGTTGACGATGTGCATACCTCGACTTATTGCATCAAGAACAATAGCACGTTCTTGATTCGACAATTTACCGCTTGCTGGAGCCATACCAAAAATAAAGTAGCCTGGAACGCTATCGGCATTAGACACCGCCTCAGCAAGATCTTTAAAAACAGGGATACCATTGGGCTTTCCGTCCAAAACGGCGCCCGTATCAAGACCCGCTTTTTCACTATCAATCACCGAAAGGATCTTATACTTCTCTGAGTGGCGTACAAGACCATTGGCTGTTTTGCCATCGAGGTCGCCAAAATTAGCTTCGCAATACACAACGGCCGTTGCAAGTGCTTGTTTGTGAAGGTTTATCTCAGTCGATGGAGGTGCCGCAACACCAAGTTTAGCGATCATTGAGAACACGCTACAATTAACAAGTCATACATTATGGCTTCCCATTCTGATTAGGGGCTATCGGAGGGACAGCCAACCTTGTTGAGTCAGCAATTGCTGCTACAAACAAAAGAATCAAACGTTTTAAAACGTTGGTATTAAGGGACTGAGAGCCATATATTTTATAAAAAACCACTTCTATTTGTCGTGGTGGTTGATCCATAAAAGATCTTTCTTGCATTTCCTATATTTATAGTAGCACAAACACAAACAGGTCTGAATTATAGTGATATACAAACACTATCGAGCTTACTAAGACGATACACTTCAGCAATACAAGTCATTGAAGTTTTACATCTCACTCGTTAAAATAGACGATACAAAAGATACACGCATTTGACAAACCTTCGACAGATCTCTAGAATAGCTGAATAGATTTTATTTCAGTGAAATGGACTGTAATGCACCTTCAAGCTATTAACAACCCACCCGCTACGCCCATCAGCGTTCGACGCCGCCGCCCCGCCTTTGTGGATGTC
>CAYGPY010000097.1:9216-9678 GCA_964351765.1 uncultured Vampirovibrionales bacterium | reverse complement strand
TGCTTGCGCATACTTTTGCCACGCGCCACCAGAGATTGATAGCGAAGAGGTTCAAAATTGTTAGTTTTAAGTACTTCAGATTGATTGGCAGGGTTGGCGATGAGCTGGTTCCCTAGTTCTTTTTCTACAAAGTCAGGCAGGGCCACTAACGCATGGTGCTGTTCCATACTCACAAAATTTTGTAAGTAGGATTGGTAAAAATAGTTTTGAATGCGTTTGGGTAGTTTTGAGCCTACTATGCGTCCTATAGGTCCAAAAATAGAGAGTGCTGATTCCACGAGCTCGCCAGGTGTTTCCTTGCTGGGTGCTAACTGCGAGGCTTCAAGTAAGAGGTTAAATGCATTTGAAGGGTGCTCTCCGTTTGTGTCATGCATCAAGCTTGCTTCAGGCTCAATAAACATGTCGGCTTTTTCGGCGGCCGAGGCAACGGTAAAATCGGTTTTCTCCAGAAGCGGAATGGCT
>CAYGPY010000097.1:6277-9206 GCA_964351765.1 uncultured Vampirovibrionales bacterium | reverse complement strand
TCAGTGGGCTACCTTTTTTGATCTCAAGAACACCGGGGCGTCCTTTACCAAAATAACGCCATACTTGCTTTCGGATGATAGAACCAATCGCACCCGGATGCTTTTTAATAACCGGTATCTTACTTTCGACTAATGCGATTTCATCCAGCAATTTTTTCCCCCATACAGGCTCCTCAGGAATCCCTTTAATGGGCGCACTGACTAAAAGGTTGAGACCTAAAGATCGTGCTGTAATGGCTTTTAACTCATCAGCCGATTTGCCTTTTAGGGCACTTAGTGTGTCGGGCGTGGTTTGGAGGTGTTTGATTAAAGAGGCTAAAAGAACTGTACCACCTTGGCTGTGCCCCATCGCTAGGATGCGAGGCGCCACATGATAGATTAGTTTTTTAGTGGTTTGTTTACTTAGATTCTGAAGCTCGGTTTGACTGACTTGGCCTTGCTGAATAAGCGATGATAGGGTGGTGGCGAAATAGCTATTGAGTGCTTCATTGAGTTGTTCTTCAACCGCCATTAAATATAATTCAACGTTGACCACGTTCTCCGTATTAATAGGTCGGAGGTTAATCACGTCAGCAACATTGGAAAAGGCATCTGGATTTAGGTTAACAAGGTGATTTTCTAGTTCAAGCTGTTGTCTGAAATAGCCCGTATCAATAATGGGGTTAGCTGGATTGGGCGGTATTCTATAGTCAGGATGCCATTTATCAATTTCAGTAAGGACTTTTTCAAGATTTTTATCCAAGTAAGTGCTCAAGTTCTTTTCTGGAAAACCAGGTAGGCGTGAGGGTGTTTTGAGAAGAGGTAAAATTAAATGCTGTTCAACAATAGGTACTAGTCCCGATTGTAGAGTCGGTGAAATATGGAAATAGCGCCCTAGTTCACGTTGACGTTCTGTCTCAGGCAAGGACTTGGTATTCTCTAAAAAGCGCGTCAATTTAAGAAGGTTTTGCCTTACGACCTGTGTTCTAAAATCTCCTAAGTCACGCAACACCATTTCGTATGCTGCGGGGGCCTTGTGTTTTTTATTAGCATGTTCAATGCCCCACGCTTTATCGATTTCTGGTACATAGGAGACATAGACAGGATGGTTGGTTTTAATGTCTCTTAATACCCAATCCACCATAGGTTTTAAGGTTTGGCTTGTATTAAACGTACCGTGTAAAAAGAAAACGGGGGTACCATCAGGTACAAGTAAATGACTGTCTCGCTTGGATTGCGTTTCAATCGTACTGGGAAATTCCTGATTAATACGTCGAATAAACTCATCATCACTAATCTGTTCAAGCGGTCTTTTAGAGGTACGACTGGTGGAATCGATGCCAAAGCGCACCGGTAAACCGGCCTGCAATACATTGGCTTGCAGGCCAGAAATAGGCGTATGGACCTGTGATGGGTTAACCCTAGAAATCATAGAATACTCATATTGGTTTGCCATTGGCAACCAATCCCTCATTGGTGCCGTGCCGTTACTTGAACGACGTATAGTTTCTATTATACGCTTTAAAGGTGACAAAACAACGATAAGCTACTACAACCCAAATAGAACTCTGAGCTGAACGTTGATGATGTGACTTGACGGTATAGTACTGACCTATCAGTCAGAAAGACGTATAATTGATTTAGTAGCTTAGAATTATAAGAGAGTTAGGGAGCGAATTCAGGTGCTATATAAAAACAGCACGCCATATCGATTTTTAAGCATTCCGCTTGGCGTGATGTTGGTTTTCTTTTTCCTGCCTTTTATTATGGCTTTTAATATCAGCATGCTTGATTATTCTAAAGACTTATATGCCCCTGAGTTCGTTGGTTTAGCAAATTATACAGCCCTCTTTCATTCTGAAAATTTTTGGCGCGCTACCATTAATACTTTCATCTTTTTGTTTGGTGTGATGCCTGCCATGGTTGTTCTACCTATTGGGATGGCTGTTTTGCTGAATGAGAAGCTTAGAGGCATTGCCATCTATAGAAGCCTTATTTACCTGCCTGTTGTTGTATCTATGGTTGTTGTGGGTATCGCTTGGAAATGGCTTTATATGACGGATGGAGGCTTAATCAACTACTTTTTTAGTCTTGTTGGCTTGCCTAAAGTATCTTGGTTGGTTAATCCTGATATTGCCTTGGTGTCGGTGATGATTGTGGTGGTTTGGAAAGGCTTGGCCTATTACATGATGATGTATTTGGCCCATCTTCAAAGTGTCTCCAAGGAGCTCTATGAGGCTGCTGACATGGACGGTGCTAATTTCTGGCAGCGTCATCGTCATATCACTTTGCCGCACCTTAAACCCACGATGGTGATGGTGGCGATTATTTCGACCATCGGTAGCTTGAAGGTGTTTACCGAGATTTATGTGATGACTCGCGGTGGTCCAATGGGCTCCACTAAAACTTTGGTTTACTATATTTATGAGCAGGCGTTTGAGTACTTAAATTTGGGCACAGCAACAGCCGCGGGCTTGGTGTTAATGCTGGTGTTATTGGTGTTGTCATTAATTCAATTACGCTTTACAGGCTGGGGTTCTACTGACGATGAAATCCCAGTTGCGCGCCATGGGGTAAAAACATCATGACGTTAAAGAAGATAATGCATTACGTTTTATTGTCTCTGCTAGCCTTGATGGCTATCGGCCCGTTTCTTTGGTTGATTTCGACCGCTTTAAAATCACCGAATGAAAACGTCTTTCAATACCCGCCCGTATTTATTCCTGAATCACCTACGCTTGAAAACTTTAGTGCTGTATGGAATAAATTGCCGATGAGCTCGTTTTTTATGAACAGTTTTGTGGTGACAGGGCTCACGGTCATATTCAATTTGTTTTTTAGTGTGCTGGCTGCTTTTCCGTTGGCACGCATGAAGTTCACCGGTCAGAAAGCCATTTTTCTGGTTATCTTAGCAACGATGATGATTCCGTTTCAGGTCATTATGATTCCG
>CAYGPY010000097.1:0-6267 GCA_964351765.1 uncultured Vampirovibrionales bacterium | reverse complement strand
AAGGCTGACGGATACCTACGGAATGATAAACGGTTGGATTGGCTTAGTGATGCCGTTTGCCGTGAGTGGATTCGGGGTCTTTTTTGTACGCCAAGCTTTGGTGAGCTTGCCTAAAGAGCTGGAAGAATCAGCCGTGATGGATGGTTGCAATAGTGTGGATGTGCTGTTTAAAGTCTTGCTGCCTTTAATTTATCCAACGCTCGCAACTCTAGCTGTGTTTACCTTTATGGCAAGCTGGGGCGAGTTTCTATGGCCAAGCATTGTCTTGTCAGAAAGCCAGCATTTTACGCTCCCCGTTGGGTTGGTTCAGCTTCAGGGAACGTTTAGTGCCAACTGGAAATATATTGCAGCAGGTACCGTTATGGCAATGTTACCCGTAATGGCCTTCTTTTTGATTCTTCAGCGCTACTTTGTGTCAGGCACAACAGCAGGATCGGTAAAAGGTTAGTTCTAAACACGCTACTTAGAATGTGCTTTAGAATCCTATAAAGTCACTAATGACATCAGGCTCACCGTTGTCATAGGTGTCATAATACGTATCGGCATTATCGGCTTCAAAAGCTTTTTCGGGATTACTTAAACTGGCAATTAAAATTGTTTCTATCATCTTTTCGGCTTCATCAGAGCTTGTTGATGAGAGAGAAATATCAACTTTAATTGTTGTTAAAGGCACCTCTGAGGTGTCTAAAGGTATTTCTATAGGTATTTGTGCGACTTCTTGTGGTTGCTGAGAAGGCGTCGTTGGGGAGTTGAAGAGTTGATACCCCGTCATCACAATCAAAACACTAGCGGCAATCGACACCAGTGGCAACACCTTTTTAAGAGAAGATGGTGGGCGTTGAAGTGGTGTCACATTTGATGCTAGTGTCTCTTCAGTGTGTTGAGTATTGTCACTAAATAACGTCGCCATCACGCGATCTTCTAACCCCTCTGGTACATCAGCATCAGGGAGGTTGTTTAAGTTTCGAGCCAAGCTCTCATCATAAGGTGTGTTGTGATTTGTTTTATCGGTGGTCATGATTTGTGTGTCCTGTCAGTAAATTCTGTGTATGCGTTAGCGAGTTGATCTTTGGCACGTCGGAGCCAAGTTCGAATCGTGTTTAAGGGTTTATCCATGGTGGTGGCTATTTCTTCGTAGCTTAGGTCTTCAATATAGCGAAGCACTAGAACTTGTCGATAATTGGGCTTGAGTATTTCTAAAAGGGAATCCAATGTTGTGGGATCCATATCGGGGAATAATCGTGTTGATGAATCCTCGTTGTCTGATTGAGTGTGAAGGGCTTCGATAGTTTGCCCTGATGCTTCTTCAATGGCGTCAAGAGAAACCACTTTGCTATGTTTTCTAAGATACGAAACGGCCGTATTCGAGGCGATGCGAAATAGCCAAGGTTTAAAGGCGCGATTTGTATCAAATGTTTTTAAGTTCGTATAGGCTTTGATAAACGTATCTTGGGTCACTTCTTCAGCCAAGCTGGTGTCGCGATAAGTTTTTAAAAGGTAGTTATAAATCTGCTTTACGTAACGGTTCATCAGTGTTCGATATGCTTTTTCTGCTGATAAACCCGATGTCGATTTACCTTGGGTAGAGCGTATGGTTTTGTCGTCTGCAACCACACAACTTAAAATAAGTTGTGAATCACTCAGTGTTATTGATGTGATATCTGTTGTGGTTGCAGACATAGGTAAAACAAAACCTTGGTTAACTTGATAACGAATTGAATCTGTTTAATAGCTTACTATAAGCTTATAAACAATGTGTCAGTAAGTTGATGTTATTAATAATGCAAACTAAAAGCCACCGCTACGTTGGCCACGACGTTCACCACCACGCTTGCCACGACGTTCGCCATTACTGCCGCCATCTTTCATTCTGGATTTACGTTCATCGTGCATTGCTTTCATTTTTTGACGTTGCTCAGGCGTTAAAATAGAACGCATTTCAAAAAAGCTTCTGACTTTCATTTCGCCAATCTCGGCTTGTAGTGCATTCAGTTCACGTTGTTTTGCCATTGCACCGGATTCTGTGGCATCATCTGATGCCATATAGTCATGGAGTGCTTTGCGCTTTTCATGAGAGGCCTGCATCTTGCTCTTAAAATTGGCTTTTTTACCTTCTTTAAGCGCTTTTAGCTTACCTTGTTGCTCTTGAGTTAAGCCAAGAGCTTCACCCATCTTTTTATGACGCGCTTCCATCCGAGCTTCATGTTCTTGGGGATTGCCACCGCGTTTCATAGGGCCATCACCATCAGGATGATTGGCTAATTGTTGATGCCTTGGATGGTCATTGAAGCCATCATCAAAAGCTTGAACCTGAAGCGTTGTACCAGCACTCAGCATAATAACGCCAGCCAATAGGGAGGTTAATCCTTTTTTATTGAATAAGATAGATTGTTTCATCGTGTTTAGTCCTTTTTAATCGTTTTATAAAATGGAGAGGTAAATGAATGAACTTCGTTGTGCACGTTTTTCACTGTGTTCTTAGTATTAATACGGCTGACGCCCTTAAAAAGTTTCAAAATAGGGATCTACTTGTAAAAGGGGTAAGACACCTCCATTATCTCGTATTTTAGGTGTTTAATGTGATATTTTTTCAGTCTGCGAAAATGTAACAAAATAAGGTGAAAATGAATTAATTCAACTCGTTTTATTCTTTTTTTTAATTTTTCAAACTATCGGAATAGCTGTTTGAGACAGGTATAGCTTGATTGTTAGTGTTTATGATTAATGTAAAGTAAAACGCTTTGATGCATAACAAGAATTCGATTGTGCTTAGGGGCAACATCCCTCATAATGGAAATATCGAGAAACACATTCCTGCACAGTGCAGTATTGCTAGTGCTTAGGGTTTCTTGAATGACCTGAACACTAGCTATGTTTATTGTGGTAGTTTAGCAGGTTATCTCTTACATCAAATTAAATGATGCTGAATTGATTTCATTTGATGTAAGAAATACTTTCACTTGGTGCGGCAGCTAACTTTAATTTCGAGCACCGTCTATCGGTGTTTTTTGCATGCTTTATTGCTGCTCTTTACGCTTTATCTACATTCTAAGATTTATTGTATTTAATTAAGGAGACCGTTCCTATGTCAGATCGTCTGCCCTCAGAATTACAAAATGGTATAGAGGACTTGGTAAGTGCTAGGCAAATCCATCAAGGTAATACGCTTGATAGAGATCCTGTTGTTGATTCTAAAACACTAGCCAATTTAACCTCTGATGAGGCAGAATGCCTTAGAGATATCGTGGTTAAGCAGTATCATCAGTGGAAACAAGGTCGCGCCAATCTTGAAGATACATGGCGAGAGTGCTGGGATAGCTATTTGTGTAAAAGCACATCACAAGAAGCTTTTCCAGAACAAGATGCTCCTGACCGAAGTCGTGTAAATCGACCTGTGTTATTTGAGGCTGTTGAAGCGATTCATACTAATGTTTTAAACTCCATGTTTCCTTCTGTGGATCGGTTTTTTACAGTGTTAGGTAAAACAGAATCAGATCATAAAAATGCCAAAGTGATTGAGGAGTTCTTACGAAATAAGCTGAATGAATCGGGTTTCTTTGAAAAATATGCTCAATTTCTAAAGCAATCAATTATCACAGGAAACTCTGTTGCTGCTGTGCCTTGGTTGCGTAAAACAAAGCTAAAGCAAGTTCAAAAACCAGTTAAGGTATTGGGTGTAACGGTTGATTTTACGACTGAAACGATTGAAGAGACCGTTAAAAATGGGCCTGATTTTGATGTCATTGATATGTTTGATTTTCTGATTGATCCGAATGAACCTGATTTTGAACAGGCTAATGTGATTCGTCGATATAAACGTAGTTTGAATCATATGAGACGAACAGGTATTTACTTCAATTTAGAGGGCTTACAAGCGACAGGTGACCAAGCTGAAGATCTTTCTCGTCAATCGCGAAAGAGTGCTTTTGGTTTGAATAATACAGAGGATACAGCTGATGGTAGTCAACCCGGTGATGAGATTGTACTCTATGAGGCTTGGGGTAATTTCAGGGTTGCTGACACTGTTTTTGAAAATTACGTATGCGTGATTGCCAATGAAGAGCGCGTTGTTCGCTTTGAACCGAATCCCTATGAGGCAGGCGTAAAGCCTTTTGTATTTACTAGTTTTATCCCTGTTCCAAATGAAGTGTATGGTATTGGCGCGATTGAAAAGTCACTGGGCTTGCAACATGCTATTAATACATTAACAAATCAAAAGTTGGATGTGATTAACATTTCAATCAACAATCCGTTTACGTATTTAATTAATGATGATATTTTTGATCCTGATACGGTGGTAACACGTCCTGGTGCACTGATTCCCGTGAAAAGCCACGATACATTGAAGCCGATTCAGTATTTAAATAATTTTACGGTGGCCTTCAATGAAATTGCGGATTTAAAGTCAGAAGTCCAAGAGGCAACGGGTGCACTTAAGTTTTTTACAGGTGCTGACTCGCCTAATGATAATAGAAGAACGGCCACAGAGGTGAGTGCTTTACTCAATGCTGGGACTCAGAAATTTTCATATTTCATTGCACATCTTCAAAATACCTCATTGCAACCGTTTTTAAACATTGTTTTTGAACATGCGAAACAGTTTATGAATCGTCCTGAAACACTGCGGATTCTTCATCGTGATGGGTCCTTAAAATTTATGGAGGTACTGCCTGAGCTTTTGCGTGAATCACGATGCACGTTTCGTATTGAGAGTGCGAATAATATTATGACGCGTGAAAATGAATTAGGCTCACTTGTTTCATTTTTGAGATTAGCATCTCAACAGCCTGAAATTTATCAACGTATTGATATGGTTGAGCTATATCGTAAAATCTATCGACGTCTTGGTTTTCAAGATGAAGATCAGATTTTTTCTGCTGAAGCATCTCAAGAACAAATGCCGAATTCGTATAACAACGTGGATAATGTTTAGTCATCATTAATCTTAGAATGACGTATCTTGTTGAGTAGAAGAAAGAGGGTAAGCTATGGAACGTTCGTATTCACAATATAGCTTGCGTGAGCGAGCTGAATTATTTTCAAAAATGACTCAGGAAGTGGGGTGGGAGCTATTGCAGCAGTCCTTTCGTCCAGAAATACGAACTCGCATTACGGATACTGATGCCAAAGAAGCCTTTATGTTTGAGGCAATTAGAGCCCAAGTAATCCAAGAGATTTTTTCAACACCCCAGCTTGTTATTCGTCAGGCAGAACGTGAATGGCATGCTTCATCTCCACGGCATAAAACCGATTATGTTGAAGAATAGGAACTGTAATACAGAGTACAAAATATTCTAAATATATTTGAAGATAATAACAAAGGAGCAATACTGATATGTTTCAATCGAATAATCTTTCTCAGCCTCAATCTAGAAGCAAGGTAGAACAAGAGTCTGGGGCTCTTTCAATTCCTGTTTCCGTTTGGGAGCAGTTGATGAATGAACGTCGAATGATGGCTGATGAATTGAGTCGAGCCAGATTAACCACCGAGAATGCGTCTTTAGCTGATAATTCTAATACGATAGAACTTGAGCCAGCTGAAGAAAATAATGTAAATGAATTACCCGTTACAGACGCTGAAGAAGATCAGCCTGAATTACAAGACACATCTAATCTTACAAGCTTATCTCCTCAAGGTGCTTTGCTTGCTTTGCAATCGAATCCCGTTCAGTTTGTGCAGGCTGTCATTGATGAAGAGGCTGGTAAACATTTGGTTCGACTAAAGGAAGAAGCTGAGCTTCAGGGCGCATTGCGTGCTTTTAGAAAAAAATATCCTGAGTTACAAGCCTTTGAAGGGCTCATTCTTGAACAAGTTGCTACGGTTATTAATGAGGATGAAGATGGTATTTTGGAACCTTGGGACGTGCTTTTCGAAAAAGGTCGTGAACGTTTTGAATTGAATTTTCAAGGTATGTTGATAAACTCAACAACTCAGTCAAGAGAAGATGTTGAGCCACGGCTGAATGATATCGAGCCTCCTCATCTTGAAGGGGCAAGTGCCCGTGAACCTAAAGAAGGATTGCCTAGCTTTTCGCGTCAGCAAATTGCGAATATGTCGTTGGCTGAATTTAAGAAGAACGAATCAAAAATAAACCAAGCATTAAAAATGAAGCGTATCCGATAAGAAAACTTTGTTTTTCTTAAAAAATGTAAGCACTATATTAATCAAAATGAATTCTTTGATGAATAAGTTCTTTTTAATGTGAGTAGTTATAACAAGAAATAATGAAACTCTAATAATAAATCTGATTTAAGTCTGATGGAAGG
>CAYGPY010000096.1:0-9688 GCA_964351765.1 uncultured Vampirovibrionales bacterium | reverse complement strand
ATTATGCACGTGATGCCTTTGCGGGCTTGTATGCCATGGAGGCCATTGCTGAAGGTAGAGCAGACACATCATTAGAGCAACCTAAAAAAGAAACGAAAAAAGAACCGGTTGCCGTGGATGCAAAATCAAAAGAATCAGAAGCGGATTCGTCTGCCGATTCCCCGTATCAAACCGTGGGCGAGATGGGACGTGAGTACTTCGGCTTGCCACTGGATGCACCCGATCTTTATGAACGTTCACCGCTTGTTGCTGTGAATCAACCTGTACCCAAGACACCCTTCTGGGACACGCGTGTTGTTGAGAATATTGATCTGAAAGAGATTTATAAATATCTGAACACGCAAACCCTCTTTACGGGTCAGTGGCAGGTGCGTCGTGGTAAAAAATCGCGTGAAGAACACGAGGCCTTTTTAGAAGAGAACGTGGCACCGACACTTGAAAAATTAAAAATTCAAACCGAAAAAGAAAACCTGTTGGACCCTAAAGTCATTTATGGCTACTACCCTGTTCAGTCCGAAAAGAATTCGATTTTGGTGTATAAGCCAGAGGTATGGGAAAAAGAAGGCAAAAAAGAAATCTTGACCCAGTTCGATTTCCCTCGTGGTGGCACCAATAAAAGTTGTATGGCTGATTACATTAAATCGGTCGAGAGCGGTGAGATGGATGTGATGGGTGCCCAAATTGTAACCGTCGGTAATAAAGCTAGTGAGTATGCTCAGAAGCTCTTTGAAGCCGATAACTACACCGATTATCTTTACTTCCACGGATTCAGTGTTGAAATGGCTGAAGCCTTGGCCGAGTGCTGGCATAAGAAAATGCGTGAAGAATTGGGCATTGGGCATAAAGATGAAGTGGATGTGAAGAAACTATTTTCTCAAGGCTATCAAGGATCTCGTTACAGTCCTGGCTATCCGGCGTGTCCGCATCTTGATGATCAGGAGCAATTGTTTGTGATGCTAGAGCCTGAGCGTATTGGTATTACCTTGACGGAAGAATTTATGTTGGAACCAGAGCAATCGACATCGGCACTGGTGCTTCACCACCCTGAAGCCCGCTACTTCGACGTACGCTAAGAGACGTACTATCGTCTTTAGCTGTCTCAAAACCGTTATATAGCCTTGAGAAATCACTATGATTGTGTGATCAATAATATCAAGTATAGTTGCATGCCAATAGGGTATGAGGGGCAATTTAATGAAACTTGATTCGCTATTTTCAGGGCGTTTATCGCCAGCATTAAATAGACAGCTAAAGCCACTAGAGCAAACGGAACGATTCCGAGTGCCATCTGTTTTGAATGCCGACATGGTTCAGTTTTCGGGGCGTGTTCAATCGGTTTCTGATAAACCCGCCAATAAGCCCTTAAAGAAAACGATTTATATCGTGCCCCATACGCATTTTGATCGCGAATGGTATCGTGTGCAGGCATCGTTTCAAAAACGATTGCGAGAAATTATGCAGGATGTTGTCCCTCGTCTTAAGTCGGGCGAGTTAGAAGCATTCAATTTAGATGCGCAAGCTGTGGCGTTTCAGGACGCTTTAAAAAGTGTGGATGATGAGCTAGAAGCATTGGGGACAGACAAGGCCACAGCGACCCGTCGTAAAGCCTTACGTGCGTTTAAAACGGATATGAAACAACTGGTGCGTGAGGGTAAATTGAGTATTGGCCCGTGGTTTATTCAGCCCGATTTATTTTTGGTGAGCGGTGAAAGTTTGATTCGTAATCTTAAAAAAGGGATGGACTACTCTGAAAAACTAGGTGTTAAAGATTTTGTGGGTTATCTGCCCGATCCGTTTGGGCAACCTGCTAGCATGCCAATGTTGATGGATGGTGTGGGTATTGATAACATTGTGTTTTGGCGTGGTGGTAATCCTGAAAACACCGAATTTTTATGGCAGGGTAAAAACGGATCGGATGTTCTTGTTCGTCATTTTCCGTTTCACGGGTATTCGTTTCGAGAGTTTCACTTGGATGAACTGAGTGATGAAGAAAAAGTTAATGATTTAAATGAATTTATTGAAAAAACAAAAGATCGTAGCCCCGATACCAATGTGATTTTATTTCCGGCTGGTGGCGACCATATGGGGGCGATTCAAACTGAAAATCTCAATAAATTAAAAACGGTACTCGCTGAAAACTATGCTGATTATGATGTGAAAGTAGCAACATACCCTGAGTTTATGACTGATATCAAAGAGCGTGTGCAGGGTAACGAAGCGTCGCTTCAAAAAATATCGGGCCATCAGCTCGACAATACGGATGGTAACATTTTACAAGGCGTGTATTCGGCACGACTGGATTTAAAACAACAGAACCGTCAATTAGAGCACACGCTCACCCGTCACGTGGAACCACTAACTGCGATGGGGCAATTACTCGGCAATAAAAAATTGGATGCTAATACGGCAGAAGTGAATCGAGCTTGGCGAGAGTTATTGCTGAATCAGCCTCACGACAGTATCTGTGGGTGCAGTATTGATGAGGTGCATGTGGAGAATCATGCACGCTACAACACGGTACGTGCGTTGTCCGATGATATCTCAACACGAACGATGGCGGGTCTAGGTGCTCAGTTTGCAACCGATAAACAATGGCTGATTGTGAATCAAGGAGACCGACGGTATTCGGGTCCTGTGAAGGTAAAAGAGTGGTTTCGTACCAAGCTTGATGTGTTGCAATACGATACGCCTGAGGCATTTAAGGCGGCACAACAAAAAGCCTTAAACGAGAATCCAACTGCCTTAGCACAAGTGACAAACGAACGCTTTGACTTAGAGGATGAGTACCTTCACAACATTCATACTAATCCCAATAATGCGATTTATGACCTCTATCGAGAAGGGTACGTGTGGGTGGATAACGTGCCTCCCCATGGTGTGGCCGTTGTGGATAAGACGACTCAACCTGAGTTTAAATCTGTGAGCACTTTAGATAACGTGCCGATTATTTCTAATGGGTTAACACGTGTTTGGATTAAGCCTGACGGCAGTATGGATGTGCTGGATTTAAAAACTGGCAAGCAATATTACGGTATTCATACGTTTCAGGATAAAGACGACCAAGGTGATTCGTATAATTCAGCCCCTGTTAAAGGATCGGTACCTCGTGCACCTAAACTAATTTCAAAGAAGCTGGTGGAATCCGGTGCGTTGAAAAGTACGTATGAATTAAATTATGAACTGGCAAATCCAGAAGAACCTTCACAGCCTCTACAGATCGCCACACGCGTCTCTTTAGAGGCAGGAAATCCACAAGTGTTGTTTGAAACGAGTTATAGCAACACGTTTCAAAACCATAAGCTGCAAGTGACTTTTCCTACAGCTGAACCTGTTAACACCGTTCGTTCTGAAGGGCATTTTGGGATTGAGGATCGTGATTTCCTAAACCCAAATTACAACGAACTTCAAAACATGCCGGCCCGCGATCCAAATCGAGGTGGTGACGCCCGTGAACTGAAAACCAACACGGGTGCCATTCAACGTTTTATGATGGCCAACGGTCAGATGCTCACCACGGAAGGCCTGAGTGATTATGAGGTGGCTGGTAAAGAGGTGAAATTGACTTTGCTGCGCGCTTTTGGTCACATCTCAAAACCTGATACAGGTGTGCGTGATGATGCGGCGGGCCCTCATTTGGAAACCCCTGATGGCCAGATGTTACATCGCCTGATGACATTTCGTTACGCATGGCAACCCACGCCAGACACAGATTCAAAGGCTTATGACGTTGCGAATCAGTTTTACGGGGTGGTGAGCGGTGAGCAGGGCCGAGCTAATGTTGTGGGTGAAGGCACGGAGCTGGATAGTCTTAAAACTAAAGCTGAAATTTTTTCTAATGACGTGAGTTTAGTACGTTGGGATAACCCCAATATTGTGAGCTCGAGTATTAAAATGGCGGATTCGGGCGATGGGTTGATTGTCCGTGTTTTAAACACAACATCAGAACCACAGGCTGTGCACTTTAAAACAGGCTTTGATTATAGTGGTATTGCTCAACTATCAATGACGGAAAAATTGCAGAAGAATTTAGCCTCTTCTGACGTGATTGTTCAGCCGTATGATGTGATGACTCTGAAGTTTAAAGTAGGTTAATACAATCACGGTTTTTTGTGATTAGTTTTCTCTGCGTTTGAACACAAGAATATGCGACTCTAGTTCTCGATAGGGCTTGTAGTGCTCCATTAAGTACTGCTTTAATTTTGCTTGATTGTATTGAAACTGATTGAGCTCCAATAGAACATAGGTTGTTTTATGCTCTTCAAGCCCTTTAATAACGTGCCTGCCGTCGGTGAGATTACTATCAATGGCATAACTGTAGCGTGTTGGATTTACTTGGTTACTTAAGAAATAAATCACCGGTTGATCACTGAAAAGAAATACGTCGTCATTGCGTTTACTTTCATCTTTGATGAAATCGAGCATTGGCGTTAAACGGTTGTATAACACGGTATTAATCTGAATATGCCCTCCCTGATTGCTCGGCATGGTTTTAGAAAAAATTTGATAGGGAAAGATAGGTTCACCTGGATCAATTAATCCAAGTTGATGATAGGTGAAGCAATACCCAAACAGTACCCAGAAACTTAAAAATATAACAACAGGGAGCTCTGATATAAAAGGGATTGAAGACGATCCAGCACTTTTTTTAAGCGTGAGGTAATGCAGTCCAATCACTGTAACCAAAGCAAACGGAAGCAGGCTATACCCAACATAATTTAGAACACCGAGGGGAAACAAGTTCATCGTCATATAACTTCCCCAAGCCAACAACGTCAGTAGTTTCCAGTCCATGAAGAAAGATTTTTCATTAGTGTTCGATAGCGCTTTGGTTTGAGCATGTTGTGAGTTTTTTGTTTTGAAATAGTTGAACGTAAAGTACAAGACACTCGCCAGTGTTCCCCAGATAACCCATTGAATAAGAACGAAGAAGCTGCGGTTGATAAGGTCAGTAAGTAGATAGGGTGTCTTTAAAAGCTGTGAACCAATGATAAAAAGTGACATCACACCAGCAAGAATCATCCATTTTTTGTGCTTGTAAAATAATATCAGTGTAATGAGAATACTACCAAACCCAAATACAACCGAAGGTTTAATGTGTTGTATGAAATCAACAGAAGCGTAAGTTAAATAGAGCTTTGGGTAATGCACTAAGATTTCAGTTAACAACGTTTCAAGCTGTCCTCTTAGAGCATAAGGAACAAGATAGAGGCCAATCGGTAGAAGTCCGCTAATTACAACAATAGTGACGCTTTTGAGGTGCTTCTTGAAGTGCTCATTATCTAATTTGAAGGCATTTATAACCGAAAATAAACTAATAACGATAGGGGATAAAAAATAGAATAAAAATTTAGCCGTATTAAATTGCGTGCTGAGAATAAAATAGAGAATAAGTAATATCACGCTTTGTAGAAGGAGCCACACAAGAACCCAGCTTATGGATGGTTTTTTTAAGACAGCTGCGTTGGATCCAGAGTGATAGAGATGGTGATAAAACAACCCTTGAACCACAGCAAAGCCTGTGTAAACGGCAATGGTGTGCTTCATTAAAAAGGCCAAGCCTAGTAGAATACCAATGGCCACCAATGTGTTTGTTTTGGTAAGGAGCTTTGTTTTTTGATCCTTGTTTATTTTTGTTAAGTTGGGGTAGGTATTTAGTAATAAGGTGATGGCTGGCAAACATAGGAACACAGCCATCCAGTTGCCGTGGATGCTGATGCTAATACAAATACTCAATGCTGAAGCAAAGAGTGTGCCTAATATACTCCACCACCGATTCATCCAGTTTCTGAGAATCCAGTAAATACAAGGTAGAAATATCGCACTGATGAGAAAGACCATCTCTAGACGAAGCGTGAGTAAATTTTTACCAAAGAGTTTAAACAAGAAAGCATTGACGTAATACATTAGCCCCCAGTAATTCGTGGCAAAATCGATATTGGGTATTTCACCTCGCAAGACTCGGGCCGACATTTCGGCAATATAGCCTTCATCAGCATGGAAGCTGACATGGGCAGGCCACCAAAATAAACATACTCCGACAATGACCCAGCTCATCCAGCTTGCGATGACAGGATGAGTTGTGACACATTCTTTTAACTGATTTTTTTGTTGATGATTACCCATAAGGCTATTATCCCTGTCCAAGAGGAACAGGGCAATTGTGAATGTGCTTAAAGGACGTGTTCATCGTTTTGGTTTGGCAGAATCTAGAAAAGAGGGGGTGTGCAACTCTAATAGATGAAGTTGATATTGAGCCAATGTCTTCAGAATTTCTAAGCCATAGCGGCAACTGTTTAAAAAACTAATCTGAGAGGCCTCATCAAAATAGCGTGTTGAAATGGGCACTTCCCAAATACGAAGCTTGTGTCTAACGGCTTGCACAATCATTTGTGTGTCAAACACAAAGTGGTTTGAATTGGCTTGATAGTTCACTGTTTCTAGAAAATGCTTACTGTAAGCCCTAAAGCCAGAGTGAAACTCCGTTAAAAAGATACGTAGTACGAGGTTACCAATTGAGGTTAGAATGATATTGCCGTAGAACTTCCACAACGGCATGCCACCCTCAAGAAATTTTCCACCCAGCATCCGACTTCCAAATACGGCATCGGCTTCGTTATCCAATAAGGGCTGAACCAGGTGAGGAATGAGTGTCGGATCGTATTGGTGATCGGGGTGAACCATAACAATGATATCAGCACCTGTTTTTAAGGCCACGTCATAGCAGGTTTTTTGGTTGCCACCATAGCCCAGATTTTGATGATGTATTTCAACATGCAAGCCCAGTTCTTTAGCAACGGCAACGGTGTTGTCCTTACTTGCATCATCCACTACAATAACGTCATCAACCCAGTCCTGAGGGATATCGTGATAGGTTTGTGCCAGCGTTTTTTCAGCATAATAAGCCGGCATCACCACCACAACTTTTTTGTTGCGACCTGATGAAGAATTCGATTGACTTGATTCACTCATCACACCAATATACCATTTAATACAAATTTATTTTATAAATAGGTGCCTTTGGCATTGTGACGTGCTTTATAGTGGTTAATCTCTTGCTGGGCAATCATAAACTCATTAAGTAGTAAAACTTGTTTGCGTTTTTCAGGCACATTCATATTTTCAATCATGTAGGATTTCAGTGCTTCAAAAAGCTTACTGGAATTGGCAACGATCTCTTGGAGACGAACCGCAGCACTGCTATAGTCATCTATGCCAGTCTCTGGCAAAAGATTACGGACGATGCTCACAAGACGTTCTTCATCCTGTTGGCTTAATTGCTCTTCTAAGATAGCGGTAGCGTCAACATCCGGTAATTTACCAATACCTTTAATAGCAATCGTTTGAATCTGCTGCTCTAGCAGTTCATTATCAGGGTTTTTGTAATTGATACCAAATTCAACAATCGCTTTTAGGTTTTCATTTTTTAAGAAGGAGCTATCAGCGGTCACTAAGTTGAGAGCATTAAAGAGAAGGATGAGTGTTTGTTCATTATCATCATGCAGAAGTTGATGCGTGATGGGTACCCATTGTTCATCAGGTAGTGAGAATAAACTGTTGGCGGTGATTTGTTGAATGCTAGGGTTTGGATAGTTAAGGCCAATATCAACCAATTCATTCCAAGCTTTTAGCCCACCGGTGGGCTTGTATTTGCCGCGTCCAATAATATTGGGTAACATTGCAAATGCTGTTACGGCTTCTTCTTGGTCATCACTGGCCATTGCCGAGAGTTGAAGTTTCATTAAAGGGTTTTTAAAGTCGTCCCCTTCAACCAAAGATTGTAAACGTGCTTTAAGTGGTTGCAGCTCATTTTTCTGCTGTTCGTCAAATACGTTGCCCATTGCTGTATCAACATTGTTGATAATTGCGCTAAAAGATTTTAGAGCTTTTTGTACATCTGGCTTATCGGCAACGTTAGCTTCAATGGTCTCTCGAGAACCTTCAATAACAATATCCGTTACGGTGAAGTTCTCAGATGCTTGCAATGGAATAACTAAAGACAGTAGTTCATTAATTTCATCGATCTCAATGAATTGACTGATAGTTGAAAACCCCTGTTCAACCAGTTGGTTATACTTTTCAACAGCCATAAGGTGCTGTCGATCATTATAGTTACCGTTTATTTCAGAATCAGGGTTTATGTTTTTAAATTGTAAGATTTTATAATATTCAGCGAATGCTGAAATGAAATCAGGATCCTCTTTAACCATTTCCGTAACACTTGCTTCAATTAAAGGCAGTACATCGGTTTCTAAATAAGCTTCAAGACGCTCAATAAAGTGTGAGGCGCTTTCTGGCGAGTCAGAGGCTTCAGTGGGCTTACTTGATAATTCAAATGCATCGCCATTGCTATCGTCGACGCCGTCTTGCTGGCCAAACTTAGGAGCCATAGCAGGCTTTTGAGGCGCTTGTTGGCGTGATGTGTTGATGTTGAAGGGTGAGAATGAGGTTTGCATGAAAGCGAATATCCTTATAATGGTATTTTGATGCGTGTATGGGTGGCTTGCCCTGATTAAGGTTTTTTAAAGGTATGATAATAAAAGCTAACAACCGTTGCAGTTGCATTAATGCTGAACACATCAGTTTGATGCTACGTGAAACCATCCCAAACGACATATTGTATTGTTTATTAACATTGTTTTAACTAGGTTAAGTGCATTACCCATAATGAAATTAAATCATAAACAAATTCCCCGCAGTATGACGCTATTCATGTGTTTGGCTGTGATAACCATCGTTTTTATTACGTTGGCATTGTTTTTACGGCCTGATGTAGCGGGCTTCTTTTATGATGACGGGGTGTATCTGATGGCCGCTCAAGCACTGGCTGATGGCAAAGGGTATGTGATGTCCTATCATCCGGGCGAGCCCCACTTGGTGAAATACCCACCACTGTATCCGGCTTTGTTATCACTTGTATGGAAGAGTGTGGGTACAGGCTCGATGTCGGCACTGCTGAAAACGATACAGGCAGCAAAATGGTTAAATGTTTTGTTTGCGTGTGGCTTTTTGGCCATGCTGTTTTACTATGTGCCAGTTTATTTCCAGCGTTGTGCTCAGGTTCTTCAGAAGGACCAAAACATAGAGAGTGCGGTACTGTTTCTCTGGTCGTGGCCGATGCTTTTATTTTCCGCGCTGCTTGTTCTGGCCACAGGGCTGCATTCGCAATTTCAGTTTGTGATGAATGAGGTAATGAGCGAAGCGATATTTGTTTTACTTGTTATGGCGGTGATATGGAGCTTTGAAAAATTCCAGAACCATTCCAAACATAATACGACACCATCTCAAAGAAAGATGATGTGGTTTTTCGCCCTTATTGTGTTCTCACTCGCTGCTTTTTACGCTAGAACGCTTGGCATGCTTTTGATTGCGTCGGTAGTGGTGATGCTTCTTTTACTAAAACGATATCGATACGGTGTTATCTACGCTGCAAGTACCTTGTTGGGGCAGGCTCCTTGGTTTTATTGGGTCGCCTCTCAGCCCAAGCACACACAATATTTTAACTCAGCACAGTTTATGCCTGAAGGATTAACTAAAGTCGGTGTTGATTTTGGTCCGATCTTACTTCGCGTTTTTAATGAATCTTATTTTACTTCGCTGCTAACCGATTTAAATCAAGAATATAACATTTTTGAGCTCCTTCAAAATGGTGTGTTCGAATTATTTAAAAGCTTGGGCTCTGTTCTAATTC
>CAYGPY010000095.1:0-9733 GCA_964351765.1 uncultured Vampirovibrionales bacterium | reverse complement strand
CGATTGGCTATGGCGGGATGTTGGGCGAAGGTATGTTGGCTGTCATTGCAACGCTTGCTGTGGGGGCAGGTTTGCCTGATTGGGGATCGCATTATCACGATTGGAACGAGTCGGGTATCCAAGCCATTGCCAAATTTGTAGAAGGCGCCGGTCACTTTGTAACCAGCTTGGGCTTTCCGCTTGAGGCGGCTGAAGCCTTGGTGGCTATTTTGGCTATCTCCTTTGCGGCTACTAGTATGGACACCGCCGCACGAATTCAACGCTTTATTGTAAGTGAAGTGGGTGAGACGTTTAATATTAAGCCCCTCACCAATCGCTATATCGCCACGGCTGTGGCCGTGTTGCCGGCCATTCCGTTGGTGTTGGTGGGTAAAAACGCCTGGGGCCCGTTGTGGTTATTGTTCGGCACAACAAACCAACTCATCGGGGGTGTAACGCTCTTGGTGCTGTTTGTCTACCTCTACAAGAACAAGCGCCCCGTCATGCCCATCGTCATCCCGATGCTGATCGTCATTGCCATGACCACCATTGCGATGGTGATGAACCTAATAACATGGACCCAAAGCATGTACACCGATTCCCCCTCAGCAAGCTGGATGACCATCATCATAGGCAGCATCATCCTGCTATTAGAAGGCTGGATGATGGTCGAAGCAGTGCTGATCGTGAAGAAGTTGAAAGCAGAAAATGCTTAAAAATAAATATATAGTAACTGCTTTGCTTGTTTTACTATTTGGTACTTGGTTGTTTGTGGATTTTCCATTAATAAAACATGGCTATTTTGAGAGTATTGATAGTAATGAGTATTTGAGATTAAAGAAAGAGGCGGTTTTAAATGCGCCTAATCTAAATGAGTGTAAAAATAAAAATATAAGAAACCATTTCCCTAAATCTGAATTAGATGATATTCAGTGTCTTGATTTTGAAAATAATAAGATATTGATACTGTCTGAAAAAGTATCGCATAGCGTTAGTTTTTATATTTTTGATACTCAAACTAATATCTTTAAAACAGTACGAGGTAAAAAACCTTCCTCTATTTCATCAATCACCAAATTGAATGGAAATACGGTATTAATAACTACTGATTATTATTCTTACACTAATATTCAAGATGAGTTTAAAGGGGTTTTATTACTTCCTTGTGGAATTTTGGAGTATTTATACAACTTAGCCCATTGCTTCATGTGCGATATCGCTTTTTTAGATCATCCCAATAGCAGAGCAATGATCGTTGATATTAAAAAAGAGAAACTCTATCGTACGTCGGACTTAACAAGTTACCGAACCAATAATACGTCAATGTTATTAAAGGATGGTCGAGTTTTATTAATAGGTGGCGAACCGCCTCCGACACAGCTAAACGCATACCAATTAATTAGGGATTTACCTCAAGCTGAAATCTACGTTCCTAACACTATAAAGTGACAAGTGTATGGCCTTTATTACTCCCCTTTAATCGCCTTGTATCCTGCCAGTGCTTTGTCTCTGGCTTCGAAGTGATCGACGATGGGGTGGGGGTAAGTTTCACCTAGTCTTATTCCGGCGGCTTCTAGCTCTAGGGGTTTGGCTTCCCACGGGCGGTAGATATATTTGTCGGATAGGTTGGCTATTTCAGGCACCCACTTGCGCACGTACTCTCGGCTGATATCAAACTTTTCACCTTGGGTAAACGGATTAAAAATCCGAAAGTACGGGGACGCATCCGCGCCACTGCCAGCCACCCATTGCCAGCCCATCGCATTGTTGGCTAAGTCCGCATCCACCAAGGTGTCCCAAAACCAACGCTCGCCCTCTTGCCACGGAATCAGCAGGTGCTTAATCAACACCGAAGCCGCAATCATCCGCACTCGGTTGTGCATCCAGCCCGTGTGCCACAGCTCTCGCATACCCGCATCCACAATGGGATAGCCCGTCTGGCCGCGTTGCCACCGGCTTAGATACTCCTGATAAATCTTTTTATCGTCTTCCCACGGGAAATTTTCAAATTTTTCTTTTAAGGGTTTTTCCGGCGTGTGCGGAAAGTGGTACAACAACACTTGGGCAAACTCCCGCCAGATGATCTGACGCAGATACGCTTGCGCCCCATTGCTATCCACCAGCGTCTCTTTGGCGTGTTGCGATACTTCTGACCAAACCTGTCGAGGGCTAATTTCACCAAAGTGCAGATACGGCGACAAGGTAGATGTGCCGTGAACCGAGGGGTTGTCTCTGGTGTTAGGGTACTGACCCACCGCTGTTGTCACAAAACGAGCAAGTTGCTTGCGTGCCCCCTTTTCACCAATGGTCCAGTTCTCTAAAATACCTTTAATCCATGGACGCTCTTTTTCAACAGGAATGGCATCAATCGAATCGGATTTAGGCCACGAGTCAGGCGAGTATAAGGTATGGGGTATCGGCAACGGATCAGAAAACGAAGCCACTTCTTTGCATCGTTTATAAAAAGGTGTAAAGACTTTGTATGGCCCACCGGATCCGGTTTTAAAATCATCGGGATGAAACAAAAAATTAGTGCGGATACTATGACACCCAACACCCGCCTCTTTGGCGAATGCTTTTACCGCATTCTCTTGCGTGCGTGCCCAAGGCTCATACCGCTCGTCAAACACAATGGTACTGGCACCGGTCTCTTCAATCAGATTAGCCAAAATACTTTTGGCCGTTTGACGCTGATCGGCAATGCGAAGTATGAGCTGGCTGCCTTTCTCGGCATAGCTTTTAGAAAGGCTTTTTAAGGACTCCGTCAGCCACAACATGCTGGCTCCGGCAACCGTGTTATCAGTAGCCCAATCGCCGGCCTCGTGCTCGGCATAAATATACACGGGAATAATAGGCCGCTTGCTCTCCACACACGCTTGCAAGGCAGTGTTATCGTGCAGACGAAGCGCCTGACGAATCCAGAGAATAACAGGTTGGGTTGATTTTGAATCGCTCATGACCTTAGCCTATCAACAGTATTGCCGAGCGTCGTTGAGAATTTTCGTGTGCGGTGTGCTGTTACGTTCACTACTGCCATAACACAGGTGGACATTGACTTTTACGCTTGTTTGAGAGACGCTTGTTTTTATTCTAATAACCGTGTCAAATCAGTTTTAATTAACGATAAGAGAGGGGATCCTGTATGACCATGACTACAGAACGTCCAAAAGTTAGTGAGCAAGTCGGCGCTTTTTTAAGCCGTGCCAAAAAGATGTTTATCAACGGCGAATGGGTTGAGAGCCAAAGCGGAAAAACCTTTGAAGTATTAAATCCCGCAACCGAAGAAGTATTGGCACACGTGCCAGCAGGTAACAAAGACGATATCGACTTGGCTGTAAAAGCCGCTCGCAAAGCCTTTGATGATGGCCCTTGGTCTTCAATGACATCAAGCGAACGTGGCCAGTTGATGTGGAAATTGGCTGATTTGATTGAAGCCAACACAAAAGAACTCGCTGAGTTGGAATGTCTGGATAACGGTAAGCCTTTTGGCGTTGCTCGTTTTGCTGACGTGCCTTTGGCTGTTGATATGTTTCGTTATATGGCGGGTTGGGCCACCAAAATTGAAGGCTCCACCATCCCTATTTCAGTGCCTTACATGCGTGGCGCTGAGTTCCACTCCTACACACTTAAAGAGCCTGTTGGCGTTGTAGGTCAGATTATTCCTTGGAACTTTCCACTATTAATGGCGGCTTGGAAAATTGCACCAGCCCTAGCCACGGGTTGTACTGTTATCTTAAAGCCAGCTGAAGAAACACCTTTATCTGCATTGCGTTTGGCTGAATTGATTACCGAAGCCGGTTTCCCTGAAGGTGTTGTGAACATCGTTACGGGTCACGGTGAAGAAGCCGGAGCGCCTTTGGCCGCTCACCCATTGGTTGATAAAATTGCCTTCACCGGATCGACTGAAGTAGGTCGTTTGATTGTTAAAGCCGCTGGTGAGAGCAATTTGAAAAAAGTAACGCTTGAACTCGGCGGTAAATCACCAAACGTGATTCTACCAGACGCTGATTTGAAAGCCGCTATTCCCGGTGCTGCGAGTGCCATCTTCTTCAACCAAGGTCAGGTATGTTCAGCAGGCAGCCGTCTGTATGTTCACAAAGATCAGTTTGATGAAGTAATGGAAGGCGTTGTAAAACAGGCTGACGGTATTGTTGTTGGTAACGGTATGGATCGCGCCACTAACATGGGACCATTGGTTTCCAAAACTCAGTTTGAGCGTGTTACAGGCTATCTTGAAGCCGGTAAAAAAGAAGGCGCAACAGCCGCTGCCGGTGGTTCTGCCATCGACGGTAAAGGTTACTTTGTAAAACCAACCGTACTGGTTGATACCAAGCCAGATATGAAAGTGGTTTGCGAAGAAATCTTTGGCCCAGTTGTAACGGCAACACCATACAGTGATTTGGATGAGTTGGCTCGCGTCGCCAACGACACCGAATACGGTTTGGCTGCCGGTATCTGGACAACCAACCTCGGTTCAGCGCATAAACTAGCACGTCGAATCAAAGCAGGTAGCATTTGGGTTAACTGCTATAACGTGTTTGATGCTGCGTTACCATTTGGTGGTTACAAGCAATCAGGTTGGGGTCGTGAAATGGGTCGTGAGGCTGTTGATCTCTACACCCAAGTTAAAGCGGTTACCTGCCAACTCTAATTTCTTAGAGTTCTTAATTCATTTAAAAGCCGGAAGTTTTTGCTTCCGGCTTTTTTCGTTTTTTTAGGCGCTCGTGGTGTCAGGTTATGGTGAGGTGTTTATTTACGGTTTCGTACTCGCCTCCGTGCGAATTCAACCGCATGCCGACGTCCTGTCGGCTAAAATAAACACCCCACCACAAACTGACTCTGGGAACATGGGCGTATTGACTGTGAAATAGAACTCCCATATACCTCAAAGCGTTGTTGGTTTGTTTTTTGTAGGATCTATTCTATGAACCGTGAGCCTGTTTACAATTTATCAACCCTTGTATCCCAAGGCGCAAATAATCACCCTGATAAAGTGGCGGTGATTGAAAGTGCGTTTGATGGCGATACGGCATCTCGCCCGGTGACGTATGCGGAATTGAGTCATGCCGTGACGGCGTTGGCTGCTTTTTTTACGGATGAAAAAATTACGCCATCTAAACCTGTGGCCATGTTGTTTTATAACACCTTGGGTTTTGTGGTGGTTTATTTTGCCTTGCTTCGACTGGGTGTGCCTGTTATTCCACTTAACACGCGTTTAACGGCGGATGAAATTAATACGATATTAACGGACGCTGAAGTGAGTCACTTGATATCGAACGCTGATTTTGATGATGTGTTATCTGATGTGAAAACACCATTTTTAAAAACGCTCTGGCGAGAGACGCAAGACTTTACGTTGGATTTTGAAACATCTTCTAAACAGAAAAGCAAAATTGAAACAGACGCATCTACGAGTTTACACAATATAGATACGTTGGCTACGCTTATCTATACCTCTGGCACAACGGGTAAACCTAAGGGTGTGATGTTGTCTCACAGAAATATTTTGGCGGACGCCACGGCCAATTGCGATGTGATTGAAGCGGTGCCTGAGGATGTATTTGTGACGGTGTCGCCGTTGTTTCATGTGTTTGGGCAAACTAATATTTTGGTTAGTGCTTTAATGAGTGGCGCCACGGTTGTGTTGGTGAAACGCTTTAGCCCGCAACGTATTTTAAAAGCCATTGACGAATTTAAGGTAACCTTTTTAGCCGCTGTGCCGACGATGTATCAAATGATGTTGGTCAAGCTCAACGAATCAAATCAGCAAAAAACAACGATACTGCCGTATGATTTATCCTCGTTGCGTGTCTGCCATTCCGGCGCGGCACCCATGCCGGTGGAAGTGTTTCACCGGACTGAATCTGTGTTTGGTGCGCCGGTGCAAGAAGGCTATGGCTTGTCTGAGGCCTCGTCCATTATTTGCTCCAACCCCCTACACGGAACCCGCAAGGCGGGCTCTGTGGGCTTAGGTTTAAAAGGCATTACGGTTAAGGTATTTGATGAGAATTTGAATGAATCTGCGGATAATGAAGTGGGTGAAATTCACGTGCAAGGTGATGTCGTGATGCAGGGGTATTATCGTCAATCGGAATTAACCCAACAGGCTTTTGTGATTGATGCCCAAGGCGAGCGCTGGCTTAAAACAAAAGATATGGCGTATCGTGATAGCGATGGGTATCTTTTTATCGTCGATCGTAAGGACGATTTGATTAACATTGGTGGCGTGAAAGTGTACCCACGTGAAATTGAAGAAGTAATGTATCGCCATCCCGCAGTGCAGTCGGTGGCGGTTATTGGACGACCCGCAGATTTGTATCATCAATCAATAACGGCCTTTGTGGTGTTGAAACAAGATCAAACAGTGACGGTCGAAGCCATTAAAAAACATTGTGCTAGCCACTTGGCGGATTATAAAATCCCTAAGTTTGTGAGATTTGTAGACGAAATTCCGCAAGGCGCCACTGGTAAAATTTTGCGCAAAGAATTATATCAGCATCAACTAAATAACTACGAGGATTAAACATTATGACGGCCACAACCACATTAGAAACGCGTCAACTGGGTAACACCGACACACATGTCACCAAAATTTGCTTAGGTACCATGACGTGGGGCCAGCAAAATACCGAAGCCGAGGCTCACGAGCAACTGGATTACGCTACAGAAGCGGGCGTGAATTTTATTGATGCGGCTGAAATGTATCCTGTACCTGGGCGTGCGGAAACCTGTGGTCGTACTGAAAAATATATCGGTACATGGCTCGCTAGTCGGAAGAACCGAGACAAGGTGGTATTGGCTACAAAGGTTGCGGGACCCGCTAAAAGCCAGACATGGATTCGTGGTGAAGATAATCAAATTGATCGCACCAACATTACTCAAGCCATTGAGGGAAGCCTTAGTCAGCTTCAAACCGACTACGTGGATCTATATCAAATCCATTGGCCTAACCGAGTGACTAATTTCTTTTCGCAACGCCAGTACAGTCATTACCCTAAAGAAGATCAAGATGCGGTTCTACTTAATATGAAAGAAACCGTTGAGACGATGGGCGATTTAATTCAGGCGGGTAAAATTCGTCATTGGGGTTTATCCAATGAAAACCCGTGGGGTACGATGACCTTTTTGCGTTTGTGTGACGAGCTGAATCTGCCACGCCCTGTGAGCGTGCAAAACCCATACAGCTTGTTAAACCGAACCTTTGAGCATAATCATAGCGAAGTGGCACTCCGAGAAAAGGTAGGCTTACTTGCCTATTCACCATTGGCCTTTGGTCGATTGAGTGGTAAGTACGAACGTGGTGAAGACACGCCTCAAGATCGGTTGAATCAGTTTCCTGTCTTTGATCGCTATAACACCAATGAGTCCAAAGAGGCTACAAAAGCCTACATAAAACTGGCTGAAGCAAACAACATGACGGTGATTCAAATGGCCTTGGCCTTTGTTTCTCAGCAACGCTTTGTGACCAGCAATATTATTGGCGCCACGTCGCTTGTGCAACTCAAAGAAAATATCGATACGGCACAGGTGACGATCTCAAAAGAAGTCTGCCATGAGATCAACGCCATTCAAGAACGCTTCCCCAACCCAGCCCCTTAAATAATTTATTTTCTTTTATTCGTCATTCCCGCGCAGGCGGGAATCTATTGAGTGAAAGCAACGTCGAGAAAAATAACCTCACTCTATTTAAAATCATGTATCCACACACGATGGATTCCCGCCTACGCGGGAATGACGGGGTGAGAGTTGGGGAAGACGTAAGAGAAACTCACGGGAACAAAAGTGCACGATTAAAGAATTGTATTATTAAAGATTGCGTTTGATGAGCACTTTTTCGTAGGTCATATCTTCAATGCCACTCATCACGCCTTCTTTTCCACAGCCTGAGTATTTGATGCCACCGTAAGGAAGAACATCATCCCGATAGCCTGGGGTGTCGTTAATAATCACACCACCCATATCAAGGCGCTGGTAGGCTTCTTCAATTTTCTTGTCATCGTTGGTGTAGATACCACATTGCAAGCCGTACTTTGAATCGTTCACGAGGCTCAACGCTTCTTCAAAACGAGAATAGGACTGAATGGTTGCAACAGGCCCAAAGGCTTCTTCGCTATTGATTTTCATTTGTGGTGTCGTGCGATCCAACAGCAATGGATTGAGGGTAAACATATTGTAGGTGTTACCACCATACAGACCGTTGGCACCATCGGTAATGGCTTCTTTGATCATCGCTCTGGTTTTGTTCATCGCATCAATGCTAATCAGTGGCCCCACAATGGTTTTTGGATCCTGCGGGTCACCCACCTTAAGATCACGAACCGCTTGTTTGAGTGCTTTAAGGAACGGCTCGTAAATCAGTTGGTTCACATAAATGCGTTGGGTCGAAATGCAAATCTGACCGGCATAGGCATAGGCCCCATGGGCCACTTGGGTTGCAAGGGTATCGACGGGGAGGGTGAGATCATCCACCACTACAGCAGCGTTGCCACCCAGCTCCAGAGTGACAGATTTGTGATTGCTGATGGTTTTTAAATACCAACCCACTTCGGCACTGCCGGTAAACGAGAGTTTTTTAAAGGTGGAGGACTTAACCAAAAGTTCAGCAACTTCATTAGAGCAAGGCACCACGCTGATGCCTTGGTAGCCCGCTTCAATGGCAAGCTTGCCCAGAGCCAATGCGATTACGGATGTTTGCGGCGCCGGTTTGATCGTGATGCATGTGCCCACCGCAATGGCGGGAGCCAGTTTGTGCACAATAAGATTTAGCGGGAAGTTGAATGGCGTGATGGCCAACACGGGTCCGTGAGGGAAGCGTCGAAGTTCGGCTTCGCGTCCGTTTAAAAACATCGTTTTACTTGTGTCGGTTTGCAGGCGCTCAGCATACAAGCGAAATACCTTAATCGCGCGCTTGACTTCGACTTCGCTAAATCGAAAAGGCTTGCCTGCTTCACGGGTGATTAAATCAATCAGCATGGCCTGACGTTCTTCAATAAGATCGGCCAGATTGTTCAGGATTTCGATCCGCTGAAGCACGGTGCTTTTACGCGCTTGACGGTAGCTGTCTTGCGCTGATTTTTCAATGAGTTCCACGTGGTCTGCGGTGGCTTGATAGAACTCACCCACCACACTGGCTTGGTCGGCGGGGTTATAGCTTTTTTCTACAAGAGAAGACACACCAAAGGCTTCGCTGCCACCTACAATAAACCGAAGTACACCATTTTTTGCCGCTTCCTCATTCGAGAGAGACGGGCGATTATTCTTGTAATCATCAACCAATCGAGACGACATCGTTAGGGCTTGCTTTCTTATCGACGTAAAATAACTGACGTAGAGTACCTATCGTGTGAATTATCATTACTCTAATATAACATTAATCTCTTTTTCTGCCGTTTCCAGTGCTTCTTTGGCATTTATTTGACCCAGTAAGGCTTTCTGTACATAGTAATCGACCACTTCGTTTATTTCTTTTTGACGTGGACGAATTTGGTAGGCATCGGTGGCATCAAGCAATTGACGGGCACTGTAGCCTCGCGCCCGTTCGGTAATGTTGTTTGAGCCCGTGGTTTGAAAGTACGCATTTTTAAGCGAGCTGGAGGTCGAGGGTAAAATTGGCACGAGTTTAGCAAACGTCAGTTGGTTTTCAGGATTGGTGATAAACGCGGCAAATTCGGCTGCTTCCTTAGGGTGCTTGCTTTTACGAGGAACAGCGAGCAACATCATCGAGAAATCTTTGAACTTCGATCCTGTTGGAAAC
>CAYGPY010000094.1:0-9837 GCA_964351765.1 uncultured Vampirovibrionales bacterium | reverse complement strand
TTCCAACTCACCCGAAGAAAAACCAAAGCGCAAAACAAAGGCATCAAAAAAAGCGCCTACAAAAACACAGAGCGTGAAAGAACAACATGGCTTCCCCCGTTATTTTGCTCCTGATGAAGCGGCGCGTTGCCTTAAGCAAGCCAAGGGATATTTAAACGATGCTCGCACCGAAGTGAATGAAGCACGGAGTCAAATCATTTTGATGAAACGCATGTTTACGATGCGCGAAGAGGCGGGTGAGCAGTTGTCTGACGAAGAAAAAGAAGCGCTCAAACGCAAATACCATGAGTTTCAGCTTCTAGGTAAAACGTGGATGGACACCTTTGTTAAAGAAGGATTCTTACTCAAAGACATCGACCATGGCTTAATTGATTTTCCCTACTACTCGCAAACACGCGATGAAGTGTTTTTGCTTTGCTGGAAAGAGGGCGACGACGGATTATTTTATTTTCACGAAACCACCAGCGGTTTCAATAATCGCAAACCCCTAGCACTGTTGCCAGAATAGAGTGACCGCATCATGAGCAACCCTGAAAACAAGACTAAAAACAAGTCCAACAGCTGGGATGGCCGTCGTGCTTTATTGGTTGTTGCATTGGTTTTAGCGTTGGGTTCTGGGCTATTCTATCGCTTTTTAATCGTCCCAAAATCGAACACAGAAATAGCGCTGAAACGCTCTGTGCAAGAGCTTATTCTCGGATCGCTGAACACGCCTGCGATTCAAAAAAACTACACTGTGCACCAAACCATAGAACTTTTAAACGTGGTGATTATTCGCCTGCGCCCTAATGATTATGCTCAGCAAAGCGATCCTGTTGAGTATTTATTTGTAACAGGATTACCTGAAGATCTCGAAAACAAATTACTCGATCCTAACTTTTTAAACGACACGGGTAATGCCGATATGATCAATTTTATGGTCGGGCAATATCTTAAAATTAAAAGCAAAGGCAAAACAAAACAGGTTGAACTGGCTAACATCAAAGCAGAAAACACCACGCATACCTTAAATACTCAACGCGTATTAACCGGTCAAACTGTTTTACGCATAAAGAAAAAAGACCCTAAAGAAAGCAAAGTTCTTGCTGTGCGAGGCGCACTAATCCCTTGGAATTTGGCTGCACAGTCTAACAACAATCGAACAGAAAGCGAAAAAGAATTACTCGCTAAAGCTCGAATATACCTTATGGTCTATCGTCGTGCAGCATACCCTGTTCTTGACGAACTCTCTAGTCTTGTTGAACAACTCCAGAAGTAACATATTCCAGACATTGTTTTTTTATTGATACTTGCCGAATTAACACGTTCATACTAAACTCATAAACATCCAATTTATTGTATAAACACTTGTTATTTAAAAATTCATCTATTCAAGTATCCGTGTCAACGTAGCCACGTCGCTCACGTTATCTATTTAGGGGGAGTTTCTTATGAACGTTTCACACAGTAACTATACCGGTGCTACACCACAGTTTTCAGGCCTTAACATTAAAGGTTTCTTTGGTAAGTTTCGTCGCAACAAAAATGCCGAAGCTCCTATCGAGCCGAGCATTAACTCATCGACAAAAGCCCAAAACCGAGACCGCATTGAGCTTAATACCAACACGGCTGCCTTTCAGGCCAATGTTGATACGATGGCAGCGGCCCTCCTTCCGGCTTTAACCACCTTTGAAAGTATTGACCCATCGCAATCATCCATCAGTGGTGCAGACGTAATCAAAACCTTGGTGATGGCAACAAAAGAGCTTGATAAAAAATACAGTGCTGCTTTAACTGATTTCACTGCAGGCAACGACAGACTCAACTATAATAAACTGCTCGGCTCCAAAGCCTTGTTTAGATTAAAGGCAAAGTTAACAGGTGACACACCTAAAGAGCCTGTGAATCCCGAAGGTTGGATCAAACTCAGCTGGCTGGAAGAAAACTACCACACGTCTCAAGCCGATGCGCTTGAAAAAGTGCTCGACGCCTTCCAAAATAATAACGTAACCAACTTCCGAATTTCAGGCGAAGGCGATAACCGTTACGGTGAAATTCGTCTTGCAAAGTACGTGATCGAGGCGGTTGATCAAATTATTAAAGAACAAAAAAAGTAAGTTTATAACTACTTTTAAAACTAGTCCATAACGTCTTGTCGTCCTTCTGTGATGATGAGGCGTTATATTTTTACAGGTTTAAAACAAGCTGCCTTTCTGCGATGATAGAGTTCTTAAACGTATTGAAATTTTAGGAAAAACGAACGATGAATATCTTTGTTACAGGCTCTACGGGCTTTCTCGGTAAAAACTTTGTTCATTTTATGAATCGTGAACACCCCGAACACAAACTTTTTTGTTTGGTTCGCTCTCCAGAAAAAGCGGCGCCCATTAGAGATCTCGCCAATGTGGAGATTGTTAATGGCGACTTGTTTGAGCCTGACACCTACATGGAGGCCCTCAAAGAATCCGATATTATTATTCACACCGCGGCTCTTGTGGGATTAAAAAACGGAAAAGAATTTTATACCGCTAATGAAGACGCCACCCGCAGTTTTGTCGATGCGTGTAAAGCGTGCTACGTCGAAAACAAACGAATTAAGCGCTTTGTAAACGTGAGTAGTATTTCTTCAATCGATCGTGATCCGAACATTAGGGCTGTTGAGCCCTTAGATGAATCAAGTGCCGAGCAACCGGGCACCGACTACGGGAAATCAAAACTATTAGCCGAAAAAATTGTGGAAGACTCTGGCATTCCTTATTGCACGGTGCGCCCTGCTTACTTTTTTGGACCCTTTCCAAGAGAAAACTCCAGTATGGATCGCTTGATTTATAACGTTAGAGATAACGTCGCTTACACCAGCATCCCCTTCCCAGGTAAGGCGAGCGCCATGTATGTCGAAGATTTAGCCGATATCCTGTGGATCGTAGCGGAGCATCCTAAGGCTGAAAATGATGTATTTTTTACCAGTAACCTTGACCCTATTACCATTGGAGATGTGTATCCCCTAGTGGCCAAGCACATTGATGCCAAACACACGATGCGCAATGTATCCGAAAAAACCCTAACACGCCTTCAGCATTATCTGTATACAAGATCTCCTGAAAACCCTTTATTAAAGGTGATGTTTGAGAATGCGTTTTACTGCAGTAGCCAAAAGTTGTATACTGATCTTGGGTACAAGCCTCGCTACGGCTTAGAGGAAGGGATTAAACGCACTGTAGCGTGGTACCGAGAAAACGGAAAACTCACACCTGCTAAGGCGATATCAGCACCCTAAGCTGTGTTTAATACCTGCGTGCTAAGTCCCTCACGGGGTTTACATCTGGTTACAAACCATCACAAAACACGCTTCAGTGGTGTTTACTAAACAGAAGCAGTTGGAATCGTATCGCATTACCAGCCATACCAATCTCAGGGGAAAACACAGTATGACAGTCAATTCAGGACTATCACTCAACGGATTTAACTCAACAGCCGTGTCGCAACCAAAGCAAGCTCACTTTGCTGGGCGCATTCACTTTGGTCAAAATGCAGACAAGCCTGAGGATGTGGTTGATATTAAAGGCAATGCAGATCAAGAAGACATAAAACCACCGACACGACGCGAGCAAAAAAGAGCAGACCGTCGCCAGATTTTAGCGAGTATCTTTTCTAACATTGTGCCTTCAGCTAGTGCCTTACTCTTTTTTGTGAACCCCATTGTTGGTTTACTTGGCCTTCCGGCTTCCATTGTCAGTGGCAAAGTGGGCCACAGAATCAAACAAAAGGTTGATTACAATCACCTTAGTGAGCCGTATCAAGAGCTTTATAAATTAGATAAATTGTTTAGTGATCCTGAAAAACTAGCTGAAAAAGCCATTGCCGATGGTGATTTTAACGATGATTTATTAAAAGATCCTGAAGCGATTAAAGAAGCCTATATAAAACAGGGGTTTAGTGAGGGCGATGCACAAGCAAAAGCCGATGCGTTGAATGATTATCAGCAAAATGCCTTTAATACCATCTCAAGCGATATCATCGATAACATTATTCTATTAGGTATTCCTGTTATTTCACCCATCATGAAATTCGCGTTTAAAACAGGGCCGTTAGCGGCACAAGCCACAAAGCTCCTCACCTTACGAATGAACCCTGCCGCAAATGCAGCCCGTGCTGCCGGTGGTAAAGGGATGAAAAACGGCTTATTGGCAGTGAACGCATTCGAAGTCTATAACAAAGTATCCGACACCGCTGGTGAAGAAGGCACGCTAAAAGCCTTATGGGTTGGCGCACGAGAAACCTTCAAGAACGTCTTCTTACTCATTCCAACCGCAATGATCACAGCTGGTAAAGCAGGCAAAGGTAAGTTTGCCAAAATGCTTCAATTCTCAGGCTGGGCACTTAACGGCCTCCTATTACTAACCGGTTTAATCAAAAAAGATAAGCCCGCCAAGGCTTAAAATAAAACCAAATTTAAATTCAAGCTACATATAAAGACAACGCTCTCAAAACCTCACCTTCTATCTATTGCACTGCAAGATGATGGGTAACAGGTTAGATTGGGAGCTTTGTCTTTTACGGTTTCGTACTCGCATCCTGCGAACTCAACCACGCGCCGACATCCGTGTCGGCTAAAAGAAAAAGCTCCCAATCTAACCTGTCGGATACATAAATGACGGTATGAGGGCTTATTCAAGTAGCGATTCAGGAACAAGAATACACACAGGATATACTTTTTTTACAAAAGTGCGCAATTTTAGAATCGCTCAGTGAAAGGGTTTCTACCTTTTTGTAACAGAATATAACGCATTTCCGCACAATTCGCCTCAAGATTGTTTTTATATAAGTGTAGGACATAGGCTAGTTTAAAGAAATTTTTAAAATAAGGCAAACACAAATATTATAGGCATATACATAGGCAATTCAGACGGATAAAGGCTAGGGTTTAAGACTTAACTTTTATAGGCAAAACAAATTAGACATCAAGAAAAATCGCTGGGGAAAACCAAAGGGAAAAACCAAACGAGTTCGAAAAATCGAACCGCAATCACCATCACATTTTTAACAACAGCCGTGATGACACGAAATAAAAACATATCTGTTTTTTATCGGTGTTTTGTCATGGAAAATCTCAAACACAAAACATTTAACGGACAGGTATTTGGAGAAGGCTTTAAACGATGACGTCAAACGGACATCAACAACAGAATACAGGCATGAGTGATCCCGTCGTGGACACCTTTCGTCTTGTGGCTGAGAATCGTCGTCAGTTAGAGTTGGTAAACCAACGTGCCGGATCCGTGATTAAACAGTTCTATCGGTCTCCAGAAGACCTGTGTGCGTTTATTGAACGCAAGGGAACACCAGTTTATAAACTCAACAGTAAAATTGCATGGTTTTTCATTAGTAAAATACTGGGGTATCAACCCGGATTTATTCCGGCTGATACCGGCAAGCGCTTTCAGTTACTTACCCGTTACTTGGGTCAGATGCAAAGCAAAGCAAACGAAAATAATACCAATTTATCATTAGAACACGGCGTCTTTTTAGTGAATGAGGCGATGTTCACCGTTGGGTTTTTAACTCACCAATTGCATCACTGGCTGGCATGCCGAAGCGGTATGGCGGGTTATGACAATCAAACACAAGAATTGTATCAGGCCTTTTGGTCAGAACATCAAGGACAAATCAGCTCAAAATTATTAGAACTTCCACCTGAAGAACTAAAGGCACTGCGTGAAGCGATTAATCGTGATCTCGAAGCACTGAAGTTTCTCAAGCAGATTGTGAATGAAGTTCTGGATCCAGCGCATCAAGGCAAGCAAATTAAAGCATCGGCGCAAAATAAGATTTAATGCTCAAAAATTTAAAAATATATTGAACGGGGTAATATCGGGGTAAGGCTTTTGAAAAAAGGTTTTACTCCTTTTTTTTATGCTAATTCAGCCTTATACTGAACCTAAAGTAATTCAATATAAAGTCGATACTTCAATTAATGCGATTCAATTACTCTAAAACATCTGGTTTTACCTTGGCCGAGCTGCTCATTGCTTTGGCTGTTTTAGGCGTGATTGCCACATTCACCATCCCCAAAGTGCTAAACGGAAGTCAAAACGGGCAAAAAAATGCGATGGCCAAAGAAGTGGCCAGTATGATGAGTGGTGCGCTTCAAGCCTACAGGCTCGAAAACTCGGTCGTCGGTGCCGGTATCAATGAATTTACACCCTTTATGAATTACGTTCGGGTCGATACCAGCGGCACGGCTGTTGACCATGCAAACACCGGCGGTTCACTGCCTTGTTCAGGACCCTATAAATGCTTAGTACTGCATAATGGCGGTCGGCTCGCCTATCACGCAGATAGTGGCGTCAAATACACAGTAGACGCACCTAATTACGGTGTTTATGCCTTCTTCGATGCGGATGGTGAATATGGAGGTTCGGCAACAGGCCCCTCAAAATCAGTCGTTTTTTATATTTACGCCAATGGAAGAATAACCACGCTCGAAAATCTAATTCCAAACACATTAGTTGGTGGAACACCCGTAGCAGCAACGCCGAATACAGATCCAGAATGGTTTAGTTGGTAGCTTGCCAGCCTAGAACGTCGACTTACGCTTACCGCCATCCACGCATAGTGATGTGCCTGTGATATAGCTGGCTTGTTCGCTGCATAAGAATGTTACGGCGGGGCCAAATTCATCGGGGCGACCGAGGCGTCCGGCGGGGATGTCGCTGGCGTATTTCGCTAAAATATCGGCGCGTTCGCCACCGTTCTTTTTGATGTGGGCTTGAATACGCGTCTCAGTACGATCGGTATGAATAATCCCTGGTGCCACACAGTTCACGGTCACGCCGTCTTTAGCCACTTCGGCCGATAGCGTTTTCAGCATCGCCGTAACACCGGCTCGCACGCCGTTAGAGATCGCTAAATCAGGGATCGGTTGCATGGGGCTTAATGAAGTAATCACGACAATACGTCCCCAACCTTGTGATTTCATAGCCGGAAGAAACGCTTGGTTGAGATGCGCAATGGAAATAAAGTTGGCTTCCCACCCGTCACGCCACGCATCAAGGGTAGTGTCTTCCACACTGGTTGGTGGTGGGCCACCGGTGTTATGCAATATAATATCCACGGTGCCTAAAGCGTCCTTGGCTTTGGCAATCAACTGTTTTCGGCCTTCATCGGTACTCAGATCACTGGCCACCCAATGCACGGGTGAGGATGACGTCTTGGCAAGGGCTTCAGCCACAGGGCGAATGCTCTCTTCACTGCGAGAGCAAAGTAATAATTCAACGCCTTCAGCAGCTAAGCATTCGGCCACATTTTTACCCAAGCCCTTGGACGAGGCACATACAATGGCCTTCTTACCCTTAATCCCTAAATCCATAATCTCGGTTCCTTTTAAATCTAAATAAGTCTAAGCGTTATATCGTTTCGTCACATTGACGCTTGCTTATGGTTGAACGATGATAGTACCAAGCATAATCGTTGTCTTCAAGACTGAGGAGGAAATGCCCCCGTGCGTTTTTCAAAATTCATTGCATTGGTCTGCCCTGATGGTAAGCCACAAGTACTTAAATACCAAGAATCATTAGAGCAAATTAAACTGGCCGATGACAGTGGCTTTCACAGCATCTGGCTTTCTGAAAATCATTTTTCCTCTAAAAATGGCCTCCCCAAATTTCAAGGTGAAATTGGTATTACGCCTTCGCCCCTTACCTTTGGCATGAAGATCATCGAAAACACACAGCAAATTCGTGTGGGTACAGCGGTTCGCAACATTGTGTTTAACCATCCGCTTCGTGTTGCTGAAGAAGCCCTTACCTTTGACTTGTTGAGCGAAGGGCGTTTGGACTTAGGCGTGGGCTCAGGCTATCGTCCTTGGGAATTTGTGGGAATGAACATTCCCCGTGGTGAAGCACGCGAACGCTTTGTTGAAGCCATTGATATTTTAGATGTGGCCATGCGCGGCAAACCGTTCTCGTTTTCGGGCAAGCACCACTACATTCCTGAAGTGACACTCGTCCCTCAGCCTTATTACACAACACCGCGTCCTAACATTTATATCGCCACCGGTGATCCTAAATTGGTGAGATGGGCTGCCACACGTGATATTAGCGTGATGTCCTTCTCCACATCCACCAAAGAACACTTGGTGGGCATGTACAACAATTGGTGCGAGTCGGCCAAGCCTTATGGTTTTGATACTGATAAAAATCGTTTCCCCACCACGCGTCAGATTTATATTCACAAAGACCCCAAAGTGGTTGAAGAATACGCCCAGCGTAACATTCCTCACTATCAAGCGGCGTTAGGGGATTTTAAAGAATGCCCTACTCTTGAAGAACTTAAAAAACTCTATATTATTGGTACGCCTGAAGAGTGCGTGGAACAGCTCAAAGTATTGCGTGATGAAATGCTTTGTCCTCACGTTATTCTGTGGTTTAACTTTGGTTGGTTGACCCATAAAGAAGTCACCGACCAAATGAAACTCTTCCATGATGAGGTGATGCCTCACTTTAAAGAGGACGCTAAAGTAAAAGAATTGGTTAATGCTTAAGAACAAAAAATTGAATTAGAGAACCTTATTAATGTATTCACGCTCACAATCCAATGCAACAACCAGCGCTTCAATGCGAGGTGATCATTTAGCGTGGACGCCTTTAATTAGTATTGAGCGTGATGGTATTATTGAGCGCACCTTTCACGGCATTATTTCGGTTGTTGAACTACAAAACAACGGTCTTCACGATCCATTGCGCACGATGCCCGTGATTCAAGCCGGTGATATTGATGCCTTGCTTTGGGGTCGTTCACTGTTAAAACCCTGGCAACTACTTAGTATCTACCCGTTCATCAAGCACCACCATAGCAACATTGAAGATGATGAAGTGGCCATGATGATGGCCTCACATCAAGGTGATGAAGGACAACTTAAAATTCTAAGTCGTCTTGAAAAACGTTTGGAACGCCAAATCGTGCAATCTGAAACGCCTACCTCTGATGACGAATCCAGTGCCTTACCATCCTATTCAAATAAGCTCGATTGCCCGTCTTGCTTTCCAATGAGTGCCGGTAATGCCACAGAATTAAAACTAAAAGGCCTGTCCAAAAGTAAGCTATTTCATCCGTGCAGTGGTAAACATCTGGGTCATTTAATGAGTGGTATCGCACTCCCTGAGTCAAGCGACGCCAACAAAAGTAATTACCTCAGTCCTGCTTTTCAACCCTATCAGGATTTATCCGCGATTTTGTCTCGGCTACTTTTAAAAAACCAAACTGTTTTTCAATGGACAACCGATGGGTGTGGCATGCCAAATCCGGCCTTAACCACCCGTGAGCTTGCATTTTTGTTTGCGCTGCTACTTCAAGAATGCCCTATTGATGACGAGACGATGAAAACCGCATGGCGCGACATCGCCCGTATTATGCGAGAGCAAGCCAATCTTGTTGGTGGCGAAGGCAGACTAGACACCTTTATTATGCAGGGTGGCCTTAGTGGCAGCGCCATTCCAATGATCGCTAAAGAAGGCGCCGATGGGCTTTTAGCCATTGGCGTGGCACCCAACGATCTGCACCCCAACGGACTTGGCATTTGCATTAAGTTGGCACAAGGCTATTCTCCGGCTGATTTACGCTTGATGAGCGAGGCTGTTCTAATGCGCCTTGGCTATATTAATCGCATCAGTGTGTTAGAAAAGCCACTCACGCTTATTCCTCATTTTGACAACAAAAGTTAGGCCGACGTATTACCTATGTCTTTAACATACACCCACATCATTGATATCTCTCAGCCTGTAAACACAGCAACGGCTTGCTTTCCGGGTGACGTGCCTTTTTCAATCAAGCACACCCTCACCACCGAAGACACACAAC
>CAYGPY010000093.1:0-9873 GCA_964351765.1 uncultured Vampirovibrionales bacterium | reverse complement strand
CTGTTGTACTAGGCTATCCAATGCACCAGAGCCAGCCATTCCTCTAAAGACGTTTAAGTCTTCCAGATCAATGGCATTAATTTTTACTTTAAGATCTTTAAATATTTTGATGACGGTTTCTAGTGAATCTTCACGGATTGCACCCAAAATAATTTGGAGCATATTTGAACTAGTTGCCCCAGATTCAAGTACCGCAAAATCAACAACGGCTTCAGTCCCGTCAAAGGACTTATAGCGCTCAGCCTCACTAGAAAGAGAGAGGTACAATTGCTCTTCTTCCATACGGGGCATTTCTACCATGCGCAGCAACGTTGCCGGCATTGAGAGGTTAATAATTTTAGGACGTTCTTGCAGTTGATTTAGCAAGCCTGAAATAATGTTCTTTAACCCCTGCACGTTTTGAATGGCTTCGTGGTCACCATTAAAGATATCATCGGGCAACGGTGCCGAATGAATTTCCTTTAAATCAAACGATTTCGGATTAAATACAGATATATCCACGCGGTCTCGCATAATTGACAAGCCAACGTGTACTTTTTTAAGTTTACGGGATATCGCCATGCCCCAATAAGCCTCAATCTACCCTAACTAATATCCTTCAATATTACCATAGGACGTCTATTTGGGGGGCACATTTGATCGCCTAATTAAAGCCAGGCGGATCGTATCGAGGTTTAGCGCTGGCTTAAGAAGCCAATCACGCCATATGCAGCGCTTCGCCGGAGTGCTTCGGGTGCTTTTTGCATCAGCTTTATGCATTCGAGCATCAAGGGATCGTCAATGACGTTATTACTGAAACCCGTATTATTTGATTTACTCGACTCATTTTCTTGTTCGAAAAACCAATCAATACTCAGATTGTACAGCTTTGATATTTGATACAGTTCAATACTATCGAGCTTGCGATTCCCGGCTTCAAATGCCGAGACGGCAGATGTGGGCACTTTTAAGTAGCGTGCCACCTGTTCTTGTTTTAAGGCGCTCTGGGTTCTTGCTTGACGTAGTCGACGACAAAATTGTTTTTGCAATTGATCCATTACTGTTAATCCTTATGGTGCTGTAAGCATCCTTGTTATCATCAGGCTCGAACAAAGCTTTTGATAAGTCGTGATACAGTATGCAATCACTCAAAATAGTTTTTTAGAAAACCACACTGGTTAAAGCCACACTCAAAAATATAAATAGTAGTATTACTAATAAGAAAGTAAAGATGGGGGAAGTTTCGTTTACTCATTTTTTCTGAATAAACGATATTTAGAACCTACTATTTTTGTTTATCCAATAAAGTTATCGTCGTTTTGGCAAAAAACTTTATAGTGAAATTTTGTTTTATAGTAGATTAATGACAATTTTATGTATCAATCTAGGGTTTAATAGCCTATGACAGCCTATTCATCAAAAAAAGAATGCCGAAACAAATTAATGGCGGTACGCCAAAATTTAGATATTAATGCTATTTCCAAGCAAATTTGTGAGCAATTAGCGCTTTTAGATGCCTTTGAGTCTGCTATTCAGATTGCGATCTATTTACCCATTTGGGCCGAGGTGGACCTAACCCTGCTTATTAAAAAGCACTCTGAAAAAACGTGGTATCTCCCTCGTGTTGAACCCTCAAAGACGCAGTCAGAACAACCCTCTATGGTCTTTCATCACTATCGAGATGGCGACCCTCTCATTGAGTCTAAATGGGGCATCCCCGAACCTGAAAACACCGCCCCAGAGCTCTCTGAGCCAAGCACTCTAGACATTATTATCGTCCCTGCGCTTGCTTACACGGACGAGGGGTATCGCCTTGGCTATGGAAAGGGCTTTTACGACCGTTTTATTGAGCAGAGTAGTCTTAATAGTGCCCAGCCCCCTCTTTGTATGGGTGTTGTCCCTGAGGCTCTTTTATTGGATTCTAATTCAGAGAATGTTTGGCCGATAGATCATTGGGATAAGCCTGTAAGCATTGTTATTACTGAATCTATGGTTGTTAAACTTAATTAAATTTAGTTGATTTTTACATTTTACTTGACTTGAGCATGCACTCAGGATAAAGTGATGTCTACCTCAATGAGGGCGTTTAGCTCAGTTGGTAGAGCGCTTCCCTTACAAGGAAGATGTCGGCGGTTCGAGCCCGTCAACGCCCACCATTTCTACCGCATACTTTCAGCCGATTCACAAGAGTCGGCTTTTTAGCGCTTCAGTGCCTATTGAGTGCAGGTATTGTAAGACTCGATAGAAAAGCTACTTTTTCAGGAGAAGCTCCTGTTTTTATGACGCTTATGATAAGTGGTGTCTTAACGTTGACCTTTAATTAAGGTCAATCAACCTTACATTAAGGTCGGTAGCATTATCTACTTGGGGGGTGTTCTTTATAGCCTGAGTGGGTATGTATTTTTAAAAACTCGCCCGACTGGGCCTATCGGATCGAGTCAGGCCTAAATGGCCGGTGTGGGCCTAACATTTAGCGTGGCGATCGCTCATAGTAACAGCATAGTCAATCAAAACAGAAGCGCGGTTCATTACTACTGTTGTTAATACTAGCCTTAGGCGCCTGGATTTGATTCTTGAGGAGGTTTATTTTTTATGAGCAAGCAACTTTACGTCACCATCAACAACCACACCATAAGTGAGCAAGAAAGTCTTCTTTTTGAATTTGATAAAGAATCAAAACGCCATATGACCCAAATCATTAAGCACTATCTGATGGACTCCGATCCGTATGTGTTACCCTACAGCGTTAACTAAACAGCATTGTTTTACACCCCAACCAAAAGCCAAACTAACGATTAACAACAACTACCCGAAAGCTCCCCTAAATACAGCCTGTCTGTGTTTAGGGTTTTCTTTTGCGGATTTTAATCCTCAATGATAATTGGAGACACGGCGGTTTCTAGTTTTTCAGGATAGTGTTTTTCCAGATAATCGGTCACCGTGTCTGAATCTTTGTGAATAAAGTTGGTGAGCAGCATCTGCCCTATCCATTGCAGAACCTGAGAGGCTGACACCAAGATAACTGCTGTCAGTACAACCAAGGTGGGATAGACAAACCCTTTTAAGGCACATGGTACGCATGAGGTGTCAATTTCAAACATAATAAATCCCTGATCATATATTGGTATACGTTGATAACTGGAATAGGTAATAAAAAAGGTCAGTCTCAAAACTGACCTCTCTCTCTTTCTCTTAATTCTTTTATGCCATCGGCCACGTTAAATCAAACGAGATATTACACACTTGTTACGATTGCATTATAAATACAGTGAGATCAGCTTATTTAGCGAAGGCTTAGCAAATAGGCCAATACGCCCGCTACACCAAGCCACAAGTTGGTGATGTTGCTGACGAAGATATTAACCAATGCCGATTGAATGCGTCCTAAACGAAGGAGGGTTAAGGCACTTCGAAATTCAGGCCATGATGAAATAAAGCTCAACACAAAAAAGCCAATGGCGCCTTCAGGAACTTTACTATTGGTGGCGGTAAAACTTACAGCAGGATCCAGAAAATACCCTGCCCCAATTAACACCAACGCGGCTGGCAAAATACTGAGAATCGGATATGTCTCGACGTCCTCATCAATTTCATCTTCACTGCCCTTCATTTGATAAAACACGAGCGACAACACCAGCGTGACCAAGGCCCATGTTAATAATGGCGTGAAGGTGCGAGGAAGCAGATAAAAACTGCCGGCCAGTGCCATGGTGCCTAAAATAATAACAAAGTTTTTAAGGGCATTTTTTTCAAGCAATTTGTAGAAACAGTGCGTTAATAAAGCCGCTAAAGCAAGTAATACGGGATTGGCAAAGTTAGAGCCTAGTGGCACACCCACGGCAAACAAAAGCTTGTTGCTCATCAAGCCCACAATCACACACAACGCTTCAGGGCCATTGGTGATGTACCCCGTAAATTCACCCGCACGTGGGTTGTTGCGCAAGGCCCCTAAAATCAATTCAATCGCGTGAGAAATCGCCATCATCAACACGATAATGGCGCAGGCCCCAATAATGGTGAGTTGCATATCGCCCTGAAAGAAGTAAGCCGACACAGCAAAAAACAAAACCACAAAGGCCCAGCTAATAAAGTCCAGCTTATCAAGTTTAACGTCTAAAAGATGATTCATCGTTTTATTATAAATCAGTTCAGTGCCAAAAGGATCATTGGGCTTTATGATTCGTAAGGCTTATAAGAATGGGCTGGGGGTTGGATCTCAATGGGGGCAAAATCCGCTTATGGTGTGATTACTGGAATTTCTCGTCATGTCATGTATTGCCCACCGCAGTTTACCTGTAGTGGGCTTTTCTTTGTTTATTCATAAATGGTAGAAAATAGTATTTACCTTGCCTTCTCTTAAATTGAGTCTATATGGTGAGTATAATATCTTGCTCTACTTTCGGAGCCCGTCAAATTCCTACCTGAACTGTAGTTATTGCAATTTCTCCAAATCGATAAAGGCTAACTTATTATCTTGGGTAATAAAATAAAGCTTGTTATCTAAAACAATGCTTAAATCTGAAGCAGCGTATATTCCAAAACTTTCTCCTTCTATTATTGAATTCCCTTCAACAACATACTCACTGGTAATCTTTTTTTTGTTTAATTCATAAACTTGTAAAACAATTTTAGAGGATGTTCCTTTGCCCTCAAAATCGCTCTCGGATCTGTTTTTAATAGAACCACACTGTTGATTACCAAACAGTAGAATCTGATTGTTATATTCCAGTATTGAATTAAGTTGAGACAATTGACTATTACAATAGCTATAGTAGGATATTACCTCTTCCCTTAAAAGGTCCAAATCAAAAATTTTAAGTCTCACAGGTAAAATGTCTCGTCTATATCCTGGAAACTCAGAACCCCCTGAATAGTTTCCAAAAAAGAAAACCTTATTATTAAGAAATAATGTTTTAGGTTTGGAGTTGATGGCTGGGACATAGATTTCCGAATTTTGACTTCTCAAACTCACGCTTTCTAAATAGTGTGAGTTGAATATGTTTTTCCATTCGAAACGTTTTGTAGAACTGCCGCCAAACAAAAGTAATTTACCATCTGTAAAAGTTGAATTGTGATTCACTCTAGGTTCTAAAGTTTCATATACTCTGTTCACTATGCCTGTCGTTAAATTGATTTCTTCTACGGAATGAATCAAGCCAGACTCATCAAACCCTCCAGATACAAAGGCATTGTTATTAAAACCGATGGTAGTTGAGTTGGCATAGCGGGGAAGCCTTTTGACAGTTAGATTTTTTAATTTCATTGATGCAGTGTTAAAAATATACTGATACGGAATATATTTCTTGTTATCTGTATAGCTTCCCAGAATAAGAATATTACTATCAGGCAAATTTATTACTGTGTGCTGACCTAAACGATGAGTAAATGTTGCAACGATAGATGATTTACCTGTTGTCACATTTATTTTTAAAAGTGCATCTTCAATCGTATTTAGATTGCAAGAAATACTTAATGGACACTTTTTTAAGTTTTTCACCCCAGATAAATAGAGATTACCCATGTTATCTTTTGTTAATTTAGATGTTAAATAGTATTCCCCATTGATTTGATTCATTATGACAGGTGTGATTTTTTTTAACACCTCTGAATCATCAGTATTCACTTTGTTTTTACAGGACATTAAAGTACAAGAAAATACTAGTAAAATTATTAACCCTAAAATTTTTTTCAACAAAAAAGCCTCTAAGTAAACTGGAGCTATCAAAAATCTAAAAATAATTCAGATTAAACATTTCCTCAACCACCTATACAATAACATAGGTTCTGAGAAAGATTAAAGCGTGTAATTCAATAGTGGCAGACCTTTTTATAGTACGTTAGTGGGTTAAATTAACGCCATGGCCTCTAGCTTGTGCAGTGCTTCTTTAAATGCTTCTGAAGCAGCGAAGAGAGATGACGTTCCCCAAGCCAAGGGCGTGTTGATGCCCGGTAGCATCACGTGGTTGCCGTTAATGTCACTCACCCATTGGTAGGTCTCAGGGACTCTCCATTCGGGGCAGGGCTTGCCGTTGGCTCGGATACTACCCTCACCCGTAATACGGCCGTACCCTCTGTTAATCAGCTCACACGCGCCCTCATAAGACTGTTTAATGGCATCCATCACCTCTGGTGTTTTAGTAAGCCCCTTCTCAACCGCATCAAGTAATGTGCTCAGCGTCACGGCATACCCTTTAGCCATATCGGCAATGTTAAACCACTCGGCCTCACGCCCAATCACGCCCAAGCTAGCGCGTGTATGAAAGGCATCGGGTGTACTGGGTTCAATATGGTGATAGGACTGACCGGTTTCTTCTTCATAGGCTTCTTTAAAGAGATTAATCTTCCCTTGCTTATCGAGTGCAATATCAAGCCCGTTTAAGGATAAATACCCATCCGAGGTGGTCACTGTTTCGCCATTAGAAAGTGTGGTTGGAAACGGCGTGTAGCGAATCAAGCCATTGTCTCTCATAATGGTGTCTTCAATTTGAGAGAGCAGACGCAAATGAAGTTGGGCGTTTTTCAGTGGATCGCTATCAAGTTGATACCCTGATGCCGAGATAAACGCCGAGGTCGCATCAAAAGGACGTTCAGGATGTTCCATCGGAATGGTGTCGGCATTGCTTACCAACAAGTCTTGAATACGTGCTTCACCGGCTTTGATGGCTTTGTTTAATTTTTTAGGCGAGCAAAACAAGCCCTTGTCATGACGTTCATTGAGTTTGGTTCTAAACGTTGCCACATTGACATTGTCATCCAGTGTAGGGTCAAACAAAATGTCTTTGAGTTCACGCAAGGCTTGGGTAATCACAATGGTGTCCCATGCGGTTCCGTTTAATGTAATCTCTTCCCAAGCGCTAGTAGTTGGGGCTTGCTCATAGTTAATGGCCACAAAAAAGCGCGCCAAATTGGCCATGGCGTCCACCATCGTATCGTTGGGTTCTTGCAGAGGAACTGTTTCACCATAGGCACCGGTTAAGGTTTCGCAAAAGGCACGCAATGCTAAGCCATGAGATTCCAAGCGTTTCTTACTTAACCAGTCATAACTTTCTAGAGTCTCTGGATCAATAATATGCCCAACGCCTGTGTTGCGTCCGCCGGTGTAATAACTCTGTGGGTCATCAAACACGGCTTGAAAAGCAGGTTGCTCGTTTTGATAGTATTGCGCCAAATGATCCAACATGCGGTTCCATGATGGTGGATCTTGGGTGCGTTGACGATCCCCATTACGAATGCTATCGGTCACCCAAAACTGCATCATAATATCGTCATCGGTGTCCGCTGTTTGCACCAAACCCGTGGGTTCATCAATATTAATATCAAACACGTTGTTCGCATTAGCTAAGTCATTTAAGTTTTTAAAACTAGTAGAAGTGTATTGAGGTTGAAGCGCTTCTGCTATTTGTGGGTTGTGAACGTTTATTTGATTAGCACCCAATTGTTTAAGAGTAGGTTTATATTCAGCCGATTTAATCAATACGGTTAACGCTTGATCGATCATGGTGAGGCGTCGTTTTAAATCTTTATTGAGCCACTTTGGTGTAAAGGGTGATTTCAACTCAAGCTTTGGTGCTGATACATCATTGGGGTTAAACATGGTTTGCCCCTCAGCACCCAAAATCGTTTTTAAGCGCCCTAGCCATTTTTTATCGTGCTTGCCCAACGGACGTTCTTCTATCAGGGTTAGCTTTACCACCGATTGCAATGCCTTGGCTTGATGTAATCGACGTTCACTCTCATTACGCAGGCTTACGGCGTCATTATTCTTAGAAGACGTCTTTGCCGAAAAGTGAATCTCATCCGGCTTAATGGTTAAGTCGGCTTTGGTGATTGCTCTGTTTTGCACACGATTTTCAAGCAGATTTTTATTGGTAAAGAAGCCCACCGGTGAAATCATTTTGAATACCCCAAATAATCAATACACTAAATTCACCCTCTTATTATTACTACAAACAGAGCTTAGTTTCACATGATAAAACCTCATTTTGATCACATTCGGTAATAATCATGAGATTATGCCCCCCAAATCGCGTGCCTGTTTTATAATAAAACGATGACAAACAAGATAGACGTAAAGTGGCATTTTGCAATTCCGGTCTACACCGTTCAGTTAAACGGGTTTGATGAACGGAAACAGGCATTAACCGAACTCATTCACTCCGTGAAAGCACAACAACACGGCGATGATATGAATGCGGGACTATGGCAATCCGACACCACCCTTCATCTGATTGATGATCCCAACGTTAAATGGCTAAATAGTCAAATTGGTGAAGTGGTAAAAGCGTGTGTGTTGAACTTTAACAAAAGCATTAAAAACTTTGATATTGTGATGACAGGGCATTGGGCAACCACCTTAGATCAAGGAGTGGCCTTGGCACCGCATAATCATTTTCCATCCCACTGGTCGGGCATTTTTAACGTGAATGCGGAATCCTGTTGTAACATTGAGCAAAATGAAAAAGCTGGTGCTCTTGAAATTCTAAATCCAATGGTGCCCGCCGGTGCATTTGGCTTGCCATCATCCGTAATGTACCCACCGCAAGACGGCACGTTGATTATTTACCACAGTTCACTGCAACACTGGGTGAATCCACACTTTACCGATAATAGCCGGATTACAACAAGCTTTAACTGTAATGTGGTACCAAAACACTAGCGTCCCACGCTCATTGTTTCATCTAGATTGCTGAGGGGCCTTTGGCAACCGTATCAACAACACATTCAAATCAATCCCGTATTTGGTTGTTTAACCCATGGATTGATTTCATTGGCTTAGGCGGTATTACCTTTGGGCTATGTCTTTTCTTCTGGGCGCTTAATCAGGGGAATGTCTCATATTCGGGTGGTTTACCGATGGTATTGTTTGCTGGTGCCGTGATTGTGAACTACCCACACTATGCGGCCACGTATCATCGGGTGTATAGCAAACCCAATCGCATTATCGAGCACAGTTTTGAAACCATTTGGGTGCCGATTCTACTAATCATTGGTGCCATGGCCGCCTTTTATGCACCAAACATCGTTGCCGGATGGTATTGCTTGGGCTACATTCTGTTTGCGGGGTATCACTACTCTGGACAGAGCTATGGAATATCGATGGTATTCAGTAACAAGGCTGGTATTTCCATTGGCGCCATTGAACGATGGATTTTCATCCTGCCTCTTTACCTGTGTTACCTATACCCGTTGCTTTTAGGCAACCGTATTGGCAGTGAGCCCCAAACGTTTTTCTCACTGAGCTTACCCTTACTCAATCTCCCCGTCTGGCCTGCCACGGTGTGCCTGTGGATTTTCTATGCTAGTTTTGTTGCCTATGTTGCCTATGCCATTTATATGGCGCTACAACGCAACACACCGCTGCCATTTATTGTACATATCGTGATGGGATCACAAATTCTGTGGTTTAGTGTGGGTAGCTTGGTCAGTGGCTTCAATGAATTTGTACCCTTCTTTCATTGTCTTCAGTATTTAGTGATTACCAGCTATATTTATTTTAAAGATTCTCAAGCTGAACCAAGTCAAGCTAAGTTAACCCCCAGTCGCTTTCTCAAAACCAAAACCTTCCTCGGTTACTATGGCATTCTGATTTTGTTTGGCGCAGTGCTGTTTGAAATCATTCCGCGCGGCATGGGGATGATGGGATTAACCTCCACTGCATTGGCCATGGCGGTGATTGGTTCCGCGTTAAATATGCACCACTTTATGTTGGATGCTGCCATCTGGAAATTACGCGATCCGCGTGTGAGCAAGCCACTGGTGGGTTAAGTATCGATTTAGAGGTATTTTTACCTTATTCGCTAAATCCCATACGAGAGTGGGCACCGTCACAAAACGGTTGGTTCTGGCTGTGGCCGCAACGGCAAATTGCCATTTTAGTACCAGGGGCTATAATGG